>CAJJNI010000084.1 GCA_905193085.1 uncultured Lachnospiraceae bacterium
ACTGCTTTGAACAGCCGGAGGAATACTGTATTTCGCACCACTTTTTATATTTTTAGAATATATATTGATTTTAAATGGTGAAAACCTTAATTCCGGATACTTTATTACTGTATAAATAACAACATATACCGTCATTGTGATTTGGGATACAGATGTTGCAGCCGCCGCACCTCCTACTCCCAGATTGCAAAATACGATGAAAACATAATCAAGCACTACATTAGTTACAGAAGAAATAAGTACTGCCATAAATGGAACTTTGCTGTTACCAATGCCGCGAAGCGCGGCAGAATATGTATTATAAACAGCAAGAAACGGAATTCCGGTAAATATAATAAACAAATAATCTGCTGCCTCGTTGAACAGTTTTTCCGGAGTATCCATTAAATTAAGCAGGGGTACTGTAAAAATCATTCCCAAAGCTGAAATTACAACAAAAACAAAGGTCAATATAATGACATAATTTTCTAATAACTTTGTATTTTCATCATGCCTTCCACTTCCATATTGCTGTGCAAACAAAACCGAAAGACCCGATGTAAACCCGACAATCACAGTAACAAATAAATTATAAACGGATGATGTTGCACCTACACCGGCAAGTGCTGTTTCCCCGATTATATTACCAACAATAAGGGCATCCACCCAGTTAAACAACTGCTGCAGTAACCCACTTAAAATTAATGGTATTGAAAATGATATCAATTTATTCAGTATTTGTTTTAATGAATTTTTCATGCCGATTTTCTCCTGTAAACAAAAAGGCATTCTAAGTTACCATACAGTAATAACCGTACCACAGGGGTAACTTAAAAACGCCTTTTTTATTTTTCAATATTAATATTCATCAAGGAAATTGTGTTTTATCCCATCTTTTTTATATGCAATAACCGTACTTAGATTTACATTTTCAACACTTCTGAAAATGTTACTCTCAACAAACGGGTTTTCTTTTTTTAACTGTCTTATTAAATTTTTGACTTCTGCCCTTTTCGAGCTGTTTTCACCGCCTGTTACACTGCATGTATCGGTAAATCTGCATGCACATTGAAGGAAATAAAGACTGTTATAATCCCGCCATGCTTTTATGTCATCTTCTCTTACAAGATATAAAGGTCTTATAAGCTCCATTCCTTCAAAATTTGTACTGTGAAGCTTTGGCATCATAGTCTGGACCTGACCGCCATAAAGCATTCCCATAAGAATAGTCTCTATAACATCATCATAATGATGACCTAACGCAATTTTGTTGCAGCCGGCTTCTTTTGCGAAGTTGTACAGATAACCTCTGCGCATCCTTGCACACAGATAACACGGTGATTTTTCTATATCATATACTGCATCAAAAATATCAGATTCAAAAATTTCAATCGGAATATTAAGTTTCTTTGCATTATCCTCTATTACTTTTCGGTTTTCCGGGCTGTAACCTGGATCCATCACAATAAATTTCACAGTAAAATCAAATTTATTGTGCATTTTCAATTCCTGAAAAAGCTTTGCCATAAGCATTGAATCTTTACCGCCTGAAATACATACAGCAATTCTGTCACCTTCTTTAACAAGCTCATATGTGTTAATTGCCTTTGTAAATCTGCTCCAGATACTTTTGTGAAATTTCTTTCTTATACTCTGCTCGACATTTTTACATACTTCTTCATTTTTCTGATGCTCCATGTAATCTAACAGCCATGCAATGTAACCACCTTTAAGACTGACTGCATCATAACCTTCTTCACATAATCTGTCTGCAACTTCTACACTATTAGTACCACGGTTGCAGCATATAACAAGCTTCTTATTAAAATCTATTTTATCACTATTTGAAATTTCATCGGGTAAAACTTCAACTGCACCTTTGATTCTTCCATGCGCAATCTGCTCAGAACTTCTCATATCAATAATCTGGTATGAACTGCTATCTGACTGTCCAAGCTCCTGTACTGTTATCTCCATCTGCTGTTTTTTAATCCTTTCATATTAATAGCCTAACTCTTCTCCGACAAGAATTACTTTGATTCTTCCTGGTATCATTGAAAGTCGTGTTATAACAGTCTGTGCACAAATACAGTCCGGTGAAAGACAGTCTGCACATCTTCCTGTAACTGAACAAGGTGTATTTTTCTTTAATCTTACTGTATTTGGCGGTGCAGCCATATTTCTTGTTCTTTTAATTCCCATATCAACATCTGTTACAAGTTTGTTCATTCCTGCAACAACAATTACATTCTGTGGTCCAAAGCAAAGAAATGACACCCTGTTTCCACGACCATCAACATTGACAAGTTCTCCATCAAGAGTAATGGCATTAGTACTCATAAGGAAATAATCGCAGGTGCAAATCTTTCCATATGTCTCTCTTATTTCTTCATCTGTCTTTGCCTTTTCCCTGTCTATAACATTATATTTACCTGATTTAACAGCGTCCATAATACCACATTCAGCAAGTGTCATGCTGCCGCCCCATGCAACAGACTTTCCGTCTTCCATAAGCTCAAGCACCTTCTCTAATGCTTCCTGCTTATCTTCACAATAGTAAGCGTCCATGCGTCTTTTCTTTAAATTTTTAATTACTGTGTCTGCAGCATTTTCATAATATCCCTGTTTTGCACTGTTCATAAAAATTCCTCCTTATCCCATAATTGCACGGGCTGCTTTGCGAAGCTGAGGTCCGATTATAGCTGCCACTGCAATTTTTATAGCATCTCCGGCAAGATATGGCACAACACCAATTAACATTGCCTGAAAAAATGACATCTTATTCTGAATTGCAAGCCATGCAGTACCAAAAGCATAACAGATTACAAGGCCAAGTATCATTCCTGCAATGCACATAACTATTTTTGATGGGTATTTGTCGATAAAATAACCTGATACTAATGCCAGGAAAATAAATCCTATAAGATAGCCTCCTGTAGGTCCTAAAAGCACACCTGCACCTGAATTAAAGCCGGCAAATACCGGAACACCGATTATTCCAATTAACAGGTAAATAAAAAAACTTATTGTTGTTCTCTTCATTCCTATTACATACGCTGCAATGTAAATTGCAAAATTTGTAAATGAAATTGGCACCGGGCTGAAACCTAATGGAATCGAAAATGGTGCAATTACACATATCAGTGCAGTCATAAGTGCCATCAATGTCATCTGTTTTACAGAAAATGTCTCTGCTGCCGTATTTGTTTTACTCATTTTATTTCTTCTTCCTTCCGTATTAAATATTTTTTTGTCAGCCGGATTCTTTCTTCAATCCGCCATGCTGTGACATTCACAGCTTTCAACTTAACAGTATACACCCACAAAAAGCAGTTAGTCAATTATTTATAATCTATGTCAAAAACTAATTTTCCATTTATTCTTATATAAAAATCAACTTTTAGTCTTGCATTTTACAATTCATCTGCTAAAATGAAATTGTATGTTTAAACTTAAACGCAAAGGAGAATAGTCATGAACGAAGTATTAGAAAAAATCCAGAAAATCGGTATCGTACCGGTAGTTGTTCTTAACGATGCAAAAGACGCTGAGCCTTTAGCAAAAGCATTATGTGCAGGTGGCCTTCCATGTGCAGAAGTTACATTCCGTACAGCAGCCGCAGCAGAATCAATTAAAATTATGTCAACTAAATTCCCTGAAATGTTAGTAGGTGCAGGAACAGTTCTTACAACAGAGCAGGTTGACCGTGCAGTTGAAGCAGGCGCTAAATTTATCGTAAGTCCTGGTCTTAATCCTAAGATTGTTAAATATTGTCAGGAAAAAGGTGTGCCGATTACTCCTGGTACAGCTAACCCAAGTGATATCGAAGCTGCATTAGAGCTTGGTCTTGAAGTAGTTAAATTCTTCCCGGCTGAAGCAGCAGGCGGTCTTAAGATGATTAAAGCAATGGCAGCTCCATATGTAAATATGAAATTCATGCCAACTGGCGGAATTAATGCAGACAATCTTAAATCATATCTTGATTTTCCAAAAATCATCGCATGTGGCGGAAGCTGGATGGTTAACAGCAAGTTAGTTGCAGAAGGAAAATTTGATGAAATAGAAAAATTAACAAGAGAAGCAGTTAACAAAATGCTTGGTTTTGAATTAACACATGTAGGAATTAACTGTTCTGATGAAGCAGAAGCTAATTCTGTTGCAAACAAATTTGATAAAATCTTTGGTTTCGCTGCTAATGACCACAAGAAATGTGTATTTGCAGGTTCAGAAATCGAAGCATTAAAAGTTCCATATCATGGTGCAAAAGGTCATATTGCAATCGGAACTAACTACCTTAACCGTGCAGTAAACTACTTAGAATCACAGGGAGTTAAATTCAAAGAAGGTTCTGAAGTTTACAACGAAAAAGGTGACTTTACAGCAGTTTACTTAGATGAAGAAATCGGTGGATTCGCTGTTCATCTTGTACAGAAATAATAACTTTCATTAAATAATCGGAGGAAAATAAAATGGCAAAAAAAGTCATTACATTTGGTGAAATCATGTTAAGACTTGCACCTGAGGGATATTACAGATTTGTTCAGGCAGAGTCTTATGGTGCAACATATGGCGGTGGCGAAGCTAATGTAGCTGTTTCTTTAGCTAACTATGGTTTAGATGCAGCATTTGTAACAAAGCTTCCTGCTCATGAAATCGGACAGGCAGGTGTCAATGCATTAAGAAAATACGGTGTTGACACATCATTCATCAGCCGCGGCGGTGACAGAGTTGGTATCTACTACCTTGAAAAAGGTGCAAGCCAGAGACCATCTAAAGTAATTTATGACCGCGCAGGTTCATCAATTGCAACAGCTTCTTCAGAAGATTTTGACTGGGATAAGATTTTTGAAGATGCTGAATGGTTCCACTTCACAGGAATTACTCCTGCTCTTTCAGACAATGTTGCAAAGATTTGTCTTGAAGCATGTAAAGCTGCAAAAGAGCGTAACATTACAATAAGCTGTGACTTAAATTACCGTAACAAATTATGGTCAAAAGAAAAAGCCGGCGAAGTAATGGGTGAATTGTGCAAATATGTAGATGTATGTATCGCTAATGAAGAAGATGCATCTGATGTATTTGGAATCAAGGCTGCTAATACAGATGTAACAAAAGGCGAAGTAAACCATGAAGGTTACAAAGATGTTGCAAAACAGCTTGCTGAGCGTTTTGGATTCAGCAAAGTTGCAATCACTCTTCGTGAATCTATTTCAGCAAATGACAACAACTGGTCAGCAATGCTTTATGACTGCAAGGATTTCTACTTTAGTAAAAAATACAAAATGCACATTGTCGACAGAGTCGGCGGCGGCGATTCATTTGGCGGTGGATTGATATATGCCTGCATTCAGGATTTCACTTCACAGGAAACAATTGAATTTGCAGTTGCTGCAAGCTGCTTAAAGCACAGTGTTGAAGGTGACTTCAATATGGTATCTGTTGACGAAGTTAAAAAACTTGCAGGTGGAGACGGTTCAGGCCGTGTTCAGAGATAACAGTAACCGATAAAAAACAGCATATCAGACTTTAAGAAAATGCGGGTCTTTTCAGGCTCGCATTTTTTAACATTATATTATAAATTCTGTTTTAAACTGACATAAAACAATATTATTTAAATAATTATCCACATAAGATAGTTATATTTCATCTACAACTTATGTACGATAGCTTTATTTCATCTATAACTTATGTACGATAGCTTTATTTCATCTATAACTTATATACGATAGTTTTATTTTATCTTCAACTGATATAAGATAGTTCAATTCTAATATAAGATAGTTCATTGAGAAATCATGCCAACATGTTAAAATATCAATATATTTCAGTGAAAAAACAATAACAAAGGAAGGAAATTTCAATGACACCACTAAAATGGTTTTCCACATTTTTAAAAAAATATACAAAGTCAATAATTAAGGGACTGTTTCTCACAACAGTTGTCTCTTTACTTGCTATTGTAACCCCCTACATATCAGGTAACATTGTTGATGTTGTCATAACAGACAAAAAATATAATCTTCTTGCCCCTATGATTGCAGTTCTTATACTTGCAACTCTCCTTAGAGGACTATGCCGTGCCAGATTTCTTATGACATTTGAGACAACATCACAGAATGTTATTTACGATATGCGCGAATTTGTATACAAAAAATTTCAAAAAGAAGATTTTGCCTTCTACAACAGAAACCGGACCGGAGATTTGATGGCAAGACAGACAGGAGATATGGAGGCCATCAGAAAATTTGTGGCCCAGACAATGTACTATTCTTATGAAAATGTACTGCTTTTTCTGCTTGCCCTTATTATGATTTTTACCGTAAATTTAAAACTTGCACTGTATATGCTGCTGATACTGCCATTCACAGCATTTACTACATTCATACAATTTAAGCAGGTAAAAAGCAAATTCAGCAATATAAGAAGACATTTTGCTTCACTCAATACTTTTGTTCAGGAAAACATCAGTGGAAACCGTGTTGTAAAAGCCTTTGCAAAAGAAGATTACGAGATGGAGAAATTTGCAGTTGAAAATGAAGGCTATATGAAAGCTGAGCTTGGTGCCGCAAGAATGTGGAGCATATTTATTCCAATATTTGAATTTTTATCAAATATGCTCATGGTTGTTTTAATGCTTGCCGGAGGAATTATGGCAATACATGGTGAAATTTCACTTGGAAATATGCTTACCGTAAACGGTTATTTATGGATGCTCAATAATCCACTTAAACAGGCCGGCTGGATTATCAACGATTTGCAGCATATGATTACATCTGTAGAACGTGTATACAATACAGTTACCGAAGAACCTGATATAAAAACACCTGATAAAGCGGTACATAAAAAGCATTTTCGCGGCGAAATTGAATTTAAAAATGTTTCATATCAGGCTGAAGATGCAGATATTATACAAAACATCAGTTTTCATGTAAAACCAGGACAAAGCGTCGGAATTATCGGTGCTACCGGTTCCGGAAAATCTACAATAATGAATCTTTTATGCCGTTTTTTTGATGTTACACAGGGAGAAATTCTCATTGACAACATCAATGTAAAAGAACTTAATCTTCACGATTTGAGAAATAACATTGGCATGGCAATGCAGGATGTCTTTCTTTTCAGCGATACAATTGAAGGAAATATTGCATATGGTAAACCTGCCTGTTCATTTGATGATGTTGTAAGAGTTGCCAAAATTGCCAACGCACATGAATTTATCCTTAACACACCTGATGGTTACGATACTATTGTCGGAGAAAGAGGAATGGGCTTATCCGGCGGACAAAAACAGCGTATATCTCTTGCCCGCGCACTTCTTAAAGAACCTTCAATAATAATTTTAGATGATACTACTTCTGCTGTCGATATGGAAACAGAAACACTTATACAGGACGAATTGTCCCGCCTGAAAAATTCCACGGTATTTATTATAGCACACAGAATTTCTTCTATTAAAGATGCAGATTTAATACTTGTCCTTGAAAATGGACATATAATAGAACAAGGAAACCATGATGAGCTTTTAGCTAAAGGCGGCTATTACTCAACTGTATTTTCACACCAGTACGGTGAATTTGAGAAATTTAAGAAAGAAGGTGCGCTGTAATGGCAAGAAACCGCTATGATGTAGATGAAAAATTAAATAAAGAATTTAATATGGAATCTGTAAAAAGATTAGGTCAGTATATCAAACCTTACAGCCACAAAATGATACTTGCACTTATACTGAGAATTACCGCAAGCTCTGCAAGTATGCTTACCCCTGTTTTTCTCATGAAAATAATGGACGACTATATTCCTATGGGAGAAGCAGGAATACCCCATATTATAAGAATAAGTCTTTTAACTCTTGTGCTTACATTATATGTTTCACTCATTATATGTATCAAAACAAAACTCATGATGAGCAGCGGACAGGGGATAATAAGAGATTTACGCCATGACATTTTTGAGCATTTACAGGAACTTCCTTTCGACTACTACGACAGCAGGCCGCATGGGAAAATTCAGGTGAGGGTTGTAAATTATATAAATAATTTAAGCGAATTACTTTCAAATGGTATCGTAAATACACTCGTAGATTTGGTAAGCGTTATCGTTATTCTTATTTACATGTTCAGCATAGATGTTACATTTACAATAATATGTCTTCTTGGAATGCCGGTTTTAATTGCTGTCGTGACTATCGTAAAGAAAAAACAAAGAGAAGCCTGGCAGACTGCAAACAACAAACAGTCAAATTTAAATGCTTATATTGCAGAAAGCATCAACGGAATAAGAGTAACACAGTCATTTGTGCGAGAAGAAGAAAATATGAAAATATTCAACAAAATGAGCAACAATTACCGCACAAGCTGGCTTAATGCAATAAAATTCAACCTTATTCTGCCACCAACAGTTGATATGATTTCAATTATTACTACATCTGTAATATTTACACTTGGAGTATGCTGGATAAGAGGCGGCGCTGAATTTATGACAGTCGGTATTATTACTGCATTTTCCGGATACATAAGCAGATTCTGGACACCGATTACAAATCTCGGAAACTTTTATAATTCGCTTCTTACAGCGATATCCTACTTAGAACTTATATTTGAAACTATAGATGAGCCTGTACTTGTAAAAGATAAAGAAGATGCAATTGTACTTCCGCCAATTAAAGGAAATGTAGAATTTGACAAGGTCTGTTTTTCATATGAAGATAATATACCTATACTGAAAAATATAAGCTTTAAAGTAAATCCCGGCGAATCTTACGCAATAGTCGGACCTACCGGTGCCGGAAAAACTACTATTATTAATTTGATAAGCAGATTTTACAATCTAGACTCCGGCCATATTTATATTGACGGGTATGACATTGAAGATGTTACCATATCATCATTACGAAAACAGATGGGTGTAATGCTTCAGGACAGCTTTATATTTGCAGGAACAATAATGGACAATATAAGATACGGAAATAAAGATGCAAGCGATGAAGATGTCATAAAAGCTGCTAAAATCGTCTGTGCACATGATTTTATAATGAGCATGGAAAACGGATATAATACCACCGTAAATGAGCGTGGAAGCAGGCTTTCAATCGGCCAGAGACAGCTTATCTCATTTGCAAGGGCACTGTTAGCAAACCCCCGAATACTTATATTAGATGAAGCCACATCAAGCATTGATACAGAAACAGAAATCGCACTGCAAAAAGGCTTACAACAGCTTCTTACCGGCCGTACATCATTTATTATTGCACACCGGCTTTCAACAATAAAAAATTCATCATGCATAATGTATATAGATAACGGAGAAATAATAGAAATGGGGTCCCATAAAGAACTGATTGCCAAAAAAGGAAGTTATTATAATCTTTATAAGTCACAGTATCTGTTTCTAAATAAGTAGAAACACCTGTTTTCACTGTAAAA
>CAJJNI010000085.1 GCA_905193085.1 uncultured Lachnospiraceae bacterium
ATATGTTCTTTTACATCTGACATTCCCGTTCTTGCAAAAATGATTGCAGGTCAGAGTGATATAGAGGTTATTTCTGTCAAAGATTATTTCAAGACTCCTAAAGAAAATGGTTACAAGAGTTATCATATGGTTGTCAGTGTTCCGGTATTTTTGTCAGACAGGCAGACAAGGACGAAAGTTGAAATACAGATTAGAACAATTGCAATGGACTTCTGGGCAAGTCTTGAGCATAAGCTTTATTACAAATTTGAAGGAACGGCACCATCATATATTTATGATGAGTTAAAAGAATGTGCCCAGATGGTATCAGAGCTTGATGACAGAATGCTTGCATTAAATAATGCGATAAAAGAAATAACACAGAAAAACGAAAAATAATAATAAACATGCAGTAATTAAAATGATGTAAAATACAGTAGTTATAAACCTGATAAATCAGTGCATCTTAAAAAAGGGGGTGCAAGCTTGTTAAAATTATTTAAACTGTTTGACATAACTGTTGAAAATTATAACCAGTTTATGAGAACTATGTCAGCATTGCTGGTTATAATGCATATATTTCTGGGAATTGGGTTTGGAATGTTAAATATTCCCATTCTGGCGCTTATGAACATAGCGAGTGTTACAATATATGGAGTGTGTTTTGCACTTACATTTAAATTTACCTATCCGGGACTTATGTTTGTACTTATTGCAACTGAAGTAATGCTGTATTCAATATTTGCGGTGTATTATACGGGTGATGTTTGCAGTTTTACCATGTACTGTATGGCAATACTTGCATTTGCATTTCTGACAAAATATATACAGGATATCAGTGCATTGCAATCAGGTAAAGAGCGTGGAAGAAAATTTATAATTTTCTCATTAGTAATAGTTCTGATAATTTATGTTGTTGAACTTTTATATGTTAATTTCTTTGAACCCGTATACAGGCTTCAGATGGGACCGTGGGTTTATGCAATAAAATTAACAAACATGACAGTTGTCATAATGTGCCTGATTATTTCAAGTGGTACACTCATAAATGTTGCATACAGATATGCAAAGAAATCCAATGACAATATAGCACAGCTTGAGGAACTTGTGGTTGAGGTTGAGAAAGCGAATGAGACAAAAAGCAAATTCCTTGCAAATATGTCGCATGAAATAAGAACTCCGATGAATGCTATTTGTGGAATGGCAGATTTGCTTATGGACGAGGATTTGACACCGGATGCATATGAATATGTTGATACAATGAAGACTGCAGGAAATCATCTGCTGAGTATCATAAATGATTTGCTTGATTTCTCAAAAATAGAATCAGGAAAACAGGAATTCATAGAAGAAAAGTATATTTACAATAATCTTATAAGAGATGTCGTTAATATAATAGGTGTTAAAGTTAAGGATAAAGCCATAAGTCTTGTTGTTGATATAGATGATGATATTCCGGGTATTCTCGTCGGTGATGTTGAGAGAATCAGACAGGTTATCATAAATATAATGAATAATGCAGTTAAATTTACTGATGCCGGAAGTATAACCCTTACATCATTTTTTGAACCAATAGATTTTGCAATGGGAAATCTGCATTTCGATGTGAAGGATACAGGGCGTGGAATTAAAGAAGAAGATATTGGAAAGCTGTTTAATGCTTTTGAACAGGTTGACAGAAAGAAAAACAGTGGAATAGAAGGTACAGGACTTGGACTTTCAATAAGTAAGATGCTTGTTAATGGTATGGGCGGTAAGATTTTTGTTGAGAGTGAATACGAAAAGGGAAGTACATTTCATTTCTATGTAAGGCAGAAAATTGCGTCAGATAAACCGTGTAATTACAGCCGTTATAAGGAACGCAAGGCTGTTCCTAAAAAAGAGCATCTGTTCAAAGTAAGGGATCTGAAAGTTCTTGTTGTTGATGATAACAGGGTAAATTTAAGAGTGGCAGCGGGAATGCTTAAGCGATATGGAATTGTACCTGCTGAAGTCAACTGTGGAGCAGATGCCATAGAACTTGTTAAGAAAAACAAGGATTTTGACATGATTTTCATGGATCATCTTATGCCGGATATGGACGGAATCGAAACTACAAAGATTATCCGTGAAATTGAAGGCTGCGGAAAAGATAATCTTGTAATAATTGCGCTTTCAGCAAATGCTGTAAATGGCATGGAACAGCAGTTTTTGAATTCGGGAATGGACGATTTCCTTGCCAAGCCTATAGAGACAGGAAAGCTTGGAGCAGTGTTAAAGCGCTGGGTTCCAAAAGAGAAAATAGAAGAAATTTAGTTTTATAAGTGTTGTTAATCTGTTATATGAGGAACATGAATAGTTGTAAAAAATAAGGTGTCGTAACATCAGGTGTGAATTTCCTGATGCTGCGGCACCTTTATAATGTTCTGATATTTTATTCTTCGCCTCTTGCAACCTTAAGGGCCTGTGCTCTCTGGATTTCAGGGTCATAAGAAAGAACAGGTTCTTCATCTTTGCCTTTGATTTTTCGGTTGACATAATTTTTAGTGATTTTTGAAACCACAGGAGATAATGCCAGTACACCGATAAGGTTAGGTATCATCATAAGACCGTTAAATGTGTCTGAAATATCCCATGCAATACTTGAAGTTAATATAGAACCAAGTACGATTGTAAGCACAAAAATTACTCTGTAAACTTTAGTTGCTTTAAGTCCGAGAAGATATTCAACTGCTTTGCTTCCATAGTGTGACCAGCCAAGAACTGTTGTAAATGCAAACATCAACATAGCAATTGCAACAAAATATTTACCGAAAGGTCCGAATACATTTGCGAAAGCATCAGCAACCAGAGTTGCATCATTTGTTCCCTTTATAGCAAGACCTGTTGTTAAATCGATTTTTCCGGATGATAAAACAACAACTGCTGTCATTGTACATACTACAATAGTATCTGCAAATACTTCGAAAATTCCCCACATACCCTGTTTAACAGGTTCGATAACATTAGAAGAAGAGTGAACCATAACAGATGAACCAAGACCGGCTTCATTTGAGAACACACCTCGTTTACAGCCCTGGGTCATTACGGTTTTAATTGCAACACCTGTAACACCGCCGCCGACAGCTTTTATTCCAAATGCAGATTTGAAAATGATTGCAAACATCATGCCTAATTTATCAATGTGGAGTACAAAAATTACCAAAGCTCCGATAACATAGGCAAGTGCCATAAAAGGAACGATTTTTTCTGCGAAAGCAGCAATTCTCTGTAATCCGCCGAGTATTATAAGTCCGCCAAGTATCATAAGGATAATTCCGATAATGAAAGACATAAGCTTTACTTCACCGAAAATATATGTATTTGAAAATTTAGAAAAGAATGCATTTTCCAGATTAAGTGTAATTTTATTTATCTGTCCCATGTTGCCGATACCAAAAGAAGCGAGTATGGCAAAAATTGAAAATAATACTGCAAGAATTTTTCCTATCTGTTTACAGCCTTTTAAACTGCCAAGACCATCGTGAAGGTAATACATGGCACCACCAGACCACTCGCCGTCAGAGTTCTTTCTTCTGTAGTAGATTCCAAGAACATTTTCTGAAAAGTTTGTCATCATTCCAAAAAACGCTGCGAGCCACATCCAAAATACCGCACCTGCACCACCTACAACGATTGCGGCAGATACACCGGCAATATTACCTGTTCCAAGTGTGGCAGCAAGAGCTGTACAAAGTGCCTGAAACTGTGAAACAGAACCGTCTTTATCTTTACGCTTGGTGCTGCTTTCTTTTTCAAAAACACTTCCGATTGTTTTTCGCCACCAATGGCCTATGTGCGATAACTGAAAAAATTTAGTGAAACATGTCATGAAAATACCCGTTCCTATAAGAAGAACAAGGCCGATTTTTATCCAGACAAAATCATTGATAACAGAATTAAATTTTGTCAGATTGTTAAGAAACTCTGTCATTAAGAAACTCCTCTCTTTTGTTTTAGAAAATTACTAAATTATTATACAGAAATAAGGCTGTATATGCAAGAAAAAAACGGATATTCAAGAAAAATCTTGTAATATTGCTTAAATATGTGTATTCTTTTTATTAGATAAAATTACGATTAGATGGAAGAGGTTGACATAATATGGACAATTTTATTTACAGTATTAACACTACAATTCCAATTTTTTTAGTTATGGTAATCGGCTGGGCACTCAGACAGAAGGGAATGCTTAATGACAATTTTGTTACGGTGGCAAATAAGTTTAATTTTAAGGTTACATTGCCGGTGCTTTTATTTCGTGACATATCATCAGTAGATATTATCAAAGTATTTGATTTGAAATATGTGCTTTTTTGCGCACTGGCAAGCTCAGCATGTTTCTTTGCAATATGGGGCGGTGTGAAGCTGTTTTTAAAAGACAAAAGCTTAAGAGGTGCGTTTGTCCAGGCATCATTCAGAAGCAGTGCGGCTGTAATGGGGCTTGCGTTTATACAGAATTTATATGGAACATCAGTGATGGGACCGCTTATGATTATCGGTGCAGTGCCGCTCTATAATATTTATTCAGTTATAGTGCTGACTTTTGAGGCGGCTGATGATGGAAGTGGTAAAGACACATCAAAAATAAAAACTGCATGCATAAATATAGTAAAAAATCCTATTATTATCGCAATTGTTCTCGGTATAATATCAGCGCTTCTGAAAATAGAGTATCCTGTTCTTGTAAATAAAACAGTAAATAATGTTGCACAAATGGCTACACCACTTGCACTTATTGCACTGGGTGCAGGATTTGAGGGAAGAGCCGCACTTGCAAAAATAAAACCTACTATGGCAGCATCACTCATAAAGCTCATAATCCAGCCGGCAATATTTTTACCGATAGCCCATATGATTGGGTTTGGCGGAGAAGAAATGATAGGTATTCTTGTCATGCTTGCGGCACCGGCAACACCGAGCTGTTACATAATGGCAAAAAATATGAATAATGATGGTGTCTTGACAGCGAGCATAGTTGTAATGACAACACTTCTTGCTGCATTTACACTCACTGCATGGATATTTATGTTAAAAACAATGGGTTGGATATAAATGACAATATAGTGCAATAAGTAGATAAAATAATAGGAGAAACCTTCTTAGATGTATGATAAACTCTTGATAAAGTCAAAGAGGAAAACACTAAGGAGGTTTTTAAAATGTCAAAAAAGTTTAAATTGGGTGTATTGGGACTTGGAGAAGGAAGAAGTATCATGTCAGCAGCTCTTTGGAGTGATGCATGGGAATTAGTAGAAATCTGTGATTTGAATGAAGATATCTGTAAAGAAAGAATTGAAGAATTTAAGGAAGATTGGAAAAATCCTTTATATACATTAGACTATAATGAAATGCTCAAAAATGATGATGTAGAAGTTATCGGTATATTCACACCGGACCAGCTTCATGCAACACACATCAAGATGGCATTGGAAGCAGGAAAAGATGTAATCTGTACAAAACCGCTTATGGTTTCATTAGATGAAGCAAATGAGCTTCTTGAAGTTCAGAAGAGAACCGGAAAAATTGTTTTTGTAGGTCAGAGTTCAAGATATTTTGAGCCTGCATTACAGCAGAGAAAAGATTTTCTTGCAGGAAAACATGGTGAACTTGCTACAGTAGAGACACATTATATAAGTGATTCAAGATGGTTCCTTGAAAGAGACTGGAGTCGTCAGAGTGGATTTTCATGGATGTACAATTTTATGATTCATGCAGTAGATTTAGCAGTATGGTATCTTCCGGAAGTAGAAGATGTATACGGTGTCGGATTTACAAGTGAAAATACAAAAGCGTATAACTTATCAGTACCTGATACATTTAAATTTATTTTAAAAGACAAGGACGGTAAATGTGCAAGTGTTGCAGGTGTTTATGCAGAGCCTACATTAGGAAGTGCTGTAGAACAGTCAATCAGTTGTACAATTCGTGGTACAAAAGGAATCAGCCGCGCAGGTTATCCTAAATTAAAATATTATACAAACTTTGCACCTGTACAGAAAACAGCAGAACTTCATGACTATAATGACCGTCATGGATACTACTTCAGATTTGAAGCAGAAAACCATCATGCAGGTGAATATCAGAACTATATTGAAGATTATGCAAGATGCGTAAATAACGGTGAAACACCAAAGCCTGATTTAAAAGAAGGTATAAGAACACTTGCAGTAATGGAAGCTATGGAAGAATCTGTTAAGACAGGAAATGTCGTAAAAGTATCAGACATTCTTGCAAGAAGAGGAATCGTTCTTTAATAAAAGTGAAAAAAACATTAAAAAAAGGTGAACCAATGTATTTACATTGGTTCATTTTTTGTGTAAAATTAAAAGAAGGTGTATGCAAAAAAATAAAGAGAGGAGTGAAAGGGTTGAAACTGAGAACAAGATTGATTATTTCGTTTCTTGCTCTTACTATAATTCCTATATCTATTATAATTGCTACATTTGGTATGTTTACATATATTCAGAAGCAGGAGATACAGCATTATTACGGTATAGAACTTGAGGGATACGAAAGTCTTTCAAATTCATCAAGAATATTGACGAAACTTACATCAGATGTATATGAGACACTGGTAAATGCGGCACAGAATGATGTAGGAAGTTTTGCTTATGAACCATTTTTAAATTCCACTAATGCAGAATTACAGAAACAGAGTTCTTATCTGATTGTCCGCAGAGATGACAAGATTCTTTACAATGGCTCAAAAAGGGATAATGTATATCTTACTTATATTTTACCGGCATTTGGAGATAATTTTACCCAAAAAGATGGAAGTCAGTATCTTGCAAGTGAAAATGTGCTTGTTAAAGCTGTAGATTTTTATTTTGAAGATGGCGCAAATGGCAGCGCATTTATAATAACAGATGTAGACCAGATGATACCACAGCTTCAGAAACTATATATAAGAATGGTTGTTGCCATAGTTATTATAATTCTGCTGACAGCGGCAATATTTGTAATATGGACATACCGTTCACTTGTAAGTCCGATAAATGATTTGCAGAAGGCAGTACATAATATACAGGAAGGTAATCTTGAATTTAAAATAGAAGATGTCAAGGGAAGCAAAGAGTTTGTAATGCTCAGTCGTGATTTTGAAAACATGAGAGAGCAGTTAAAGACTTCCCAGGAAGAAAAACAGAAATATGACGAGGAAAGCAGAGAACTTATCGGAAATATTTCGCATGATTTAAAGACCCCTATGACATCAATAAAGGGCTATATCGAAGGTATAAGAGATGGTGTTGCGGATACACCCGAGAAGATGGAACGATATATGACTACAATTTACAATAAGGCAATGGAGATGGACCGCCTTGTAACCGAGTTAAATATTTATTCCAGAATTGAGACAAATCAGATACCATACAATTTCATTAAGATGAATATTTCAGATTATTTTGATGATTGTGTTGAAGATCTGGTAATTGATATGAAAGAAAAAAATATTGACCTCAATTATTTTGACCACACATCAGGCAATCTGATTGTTAAGGCAGACCCCGAGCAGATTGCAAGGGTTGTCAATAATATAGTTGGTAATTCTGCAAAATATATGGATAAAGATTATGGAACAATCAATATTCATCTGAAGAAACAGAAAGATGAAGTTGTAGTCATTATTGAAGATAATGGACAGGGTATAGCAAAGAAAGATCTTCCGATGGTTTTTGAGCGTTTTTACAGGGCAGATGCTTCGCGTAACTCAAAACAGGGTGGAAGTGGAATTGGTTTATCAATAGTTAAGAAGATAATAACTGACCATGGCGGTAAAATATGGGTCGAGAGTGAAGAAAAAAAAGGAACAACAATGTATTTCAGTTTAAAATGCTGTAAGGAGGACGAAAAGACTGATGAGTAAAATATTAATAGTAGAAGATGAAGTGGCAATTGCAGATTTGGAGAAGGATTATTTAGAGCTTAGCGGATTCGAGGTTATGCTTGAATACACAGGTGATGCAGGGTTAAAGAGAGCACTTGAAGAGGATATAGATTTACTTATTCTTGATATTATGCTTCCTAATATGGACGGATTTGATATATGTAAAGAAGTCCGCCAGAAAAAAGATATCCCGATTATTATGGTATCTGCAAAGAAAGAAGATATTTCAAAGATAAGAGGACTTGGATTTGGCGCAGATGATTATATGACAAAACCATTCAGCCCGAGTGAACTTGTTGCACGTGTTAAAGCACATTTAGAGCGTTACCAGAGACTTGTCGGAAGTGCAAGAAAAATTAATGATGTAATTGAAATTCGCGGACTTAAAATCGATAAAACTGCAAGGAGAGTATATGTTGACGGTGAAGAGAAAGCATTTACTACAAAAGAGTTTGATTTACTTACATTCCTTGCTGAAAACCCAAACAGAGTATACAAAAAAGATGAACTTTTCAGGGAAATCTGGGATTTGGAATCAGTTGGTGATATAGCAACAGTAACAGTTCACATTAAGAAAATTCGTGAAAAAATCGAAAAAAATACATCAAAACCGGAATATATCGAGACTATATGGGGCGTAGGTTACAGATTCCATATGTAGAAGAAATTATCTCAAATCATAATCATTTTAAAATGTGCATACATTTATTTAAAATTAAATAAATGGTGTAGAATTTGAGAAGAAAAAAAATAGAGCTTTTTATGTCAGTCCTTATTATACTGATGGCAATACTTTTCTCAAGTGTTGGTGTCCGTGTTGTTGATGGCAGGAAAGTCCAGAAGAAAAAACAGACAATTGTAATAGACAGCGGACATGGCGGTATTGATTCCGGGAAAGTTTCAGTGCTTGGTGACTATGAAAAAGACATAAATCTTTCCATAGCAAAAAGACTTGAAAAAATTTTGAAAAAAGCAGGATACAATGTCGTTATGACGAGAAAATCAGATGAAGGATTATATTCAGAAAGCAGCACAGGGAAAAAATCAGAAGATATGCGTAAGAGATGTGCAATAATTGATTCATCTGATGCAGTTGCAGCAATAAGTATTCATCAGAACAGTTACCACGAAGAAAATGTAAAAGGAGCGCAGGTATTCTTTTACAAAAATTCAGAAGATGGAAAACAGCTTGCAGAATGCTTACAAGAGTCATTGGTTAATGAGTTAGATAAGACTAATATAAGACAGGCAAAAAGTAATGACAGTTATTATATTTTAAGAAAAACACAGACACCTACGGTTATTGTAGAATGCGCTTTCTTGTCAAATTATGAAGAAGCGGCGTTAATAATCGAGGAAGATTACCAGAATAAAGTTGCAAAAGCAATTTTGAGCGGTCTTAAAAATTATTTGGAGCAATAAATAAAATG
>CAJJNI010000086.1 GCA_905193085.1 uncultured Lachnospiraceae bacterium
TAATTTTATCTTTTACTTCATCTGAAAGAACATCCGTCATATCAGTCTGTATAAATCCCGGTGCTATAGCATTAACACATATTCCCTTCGCACCTAATTCTTTTGCCATAGATTTTGTCATTCCAATTATTCCTGCCTTTGATGCAGAATAATTTATCTGACCTGCATTTCCATGAACACCTACTACTGATGAAATGTTTATTATTTTACCATATTTTTGTTTTAACATTGGTCTTGTGACATGTTTCATACAGTTAAAACAGCCTTTTAAATTTACATCTATTACTCTGTCAAATTCTTCTTCTTTCATTCTGAGCATAAGATTATCTTTTGTTATTCCGGCATTATTAACAAGTATATCGATATGTCCAAATTCTTTGATTACATAATCAATCATTTCTGCGGTCTTATCAAATTCTGCAACATTGCACTTATATGTAATTGCTCTGCCACCGGATTGATTTATTTTATCAGCAAGCTCTTTTGCAGCATCTTCTGAACCTGAATAGTTGATTGCCACTGCCGCACCGTATTCTGCAAGAACTTCAGTAATTCTTTTGCCGATACCTTTTGCCCCACCTGTTATCAACGCAGTTTTTCCTTCTAAAAAAGCTTTGTTTAACATTGTAAACCTCCTAATTTTTCCAAATCCTGTGGTGTCTGGATATTTATGACATTTACATCACGGTTTATTTTCTTAACAAATGATGATAATGTCTTACCCGGTCCTATTTCTATAAATGTGTCAACTCCATCTTCTATCATCTTTTCAACACTCTGCATAAATTTTACAGGTGATGAAATCTGCTGTGTAAGTAAAGCGGCAATTTCTGAATCGCTGTCAACATATGATGCATTGACATTAGCAACATATGGAACAGAAGGTGTGTTTATCTTGACTGTGTCAAGCACTTTTTTTAACTCTTCGCCTGCACCTGTAAGCATTTTTGAATGAAACGGTCCGCTGACCTTTAAAGGGATTACTCTTCTAGCTCCGGCCTCTTTTAATCTCTCTGAAGCTTCTTCAACTGCTTTTGTCTCACCGGTAATTACTATCTGTCCCGGACAATTATAATTGGCAACTGAAACAATTCCATCAACGCTGCTGCATATTTCATCAATTTTCTGAGCTTCCATACCAATTACGGCACTCATGCTGCCCTTACCGTCCGGTACTGACTCCTGCATAAGAATACCTCTTTTTCTTAATGTAATGAGTGCATCTTCATAACTTAACACATTACTTTCATACAATGCAACATACTCTCCAAGACTGAGGCCTGCACATACATCGGGCTTTATCTGTGTCTTATTAACCTGTGCAAGTATTGCAGCACAGACTGTCAAAATAGCAACCTGTGTGTACTCTGTCTGGTTAATATCATCATTTTCTTCAAAACAAAGCTTTGTCATGTCAAAGCCCAATATCTCAGAAGCTTTATCAAAATATTCTCTGCTGTCTTCAAACTGTTCAAAAAATTCCTTACCCATGCCAACATACTGCGCACCCTGACCCGGGAATATAAACGCTGTCTTACCCATATTTTCCTCCATATTATATACAAAAACGGAGCCATAATTACTGATGTCTTCATGCAACAACTGTAATTATGACTCCGCTGTAAATTTTATTTTATATTATTAGTCTTCAATTCCGTGGGCTGCAAGATAATCAGCTACATCCTGAATTGTCAATAAATCATTTAAATCTTCACTTGGAATCTCTAATCCAAACTCTTCCTCAAATGCCATTACCAATTCAAATAAATCTAATGAATCAACGCCTAAATCTTCTTTAAAAGATGTATCGGCTGTAATGTCCTTATCGTCAAATCCTAAATTTTCTTTTGTTAATTCAATTATCTTTTCAATCATTTTTAATATCCATTTCCTAATTTTTTCTTACGGAAATGTGCTCCTTTCTTAATTTCTTATTCTACTAATAAAATATATTTTGCAATATGTCAAGTATTATTTTTTGCAAGGCTGTTTTCTACTTTTATAAAAAATCGTCAAAATTACCGAAATTACCGACAAAATTGCTGATAATAAAATAATTATAATTTTTCGTATTTTTGTGTTTATTTTCTTTCCTGATGCTTTCATGTCATGCTCTATTATTTTATCGACAAGCATACTGACATCAACATTTCCAATCAAATCAATCAAATCTCTGTCATTCACTGTTATTATCACTGCTTTCATAATTTTTTCTAATCTTGTTTTTCAACCTTGAAAGTCTGGAATTAACAGCAGTTACACTCATATTCATAGCTGCTGCAATATCCTTTGATTTTTGCAGATAAAAATACCGACGAAGCATTAATTCTCTGTCTTCATCTTTGAGATTCATAATTACTCTCTCCAGATTTTTTACATCTTCCTGAAGAATTATTCGATTTTCAATGTTCTGGTATCGGTCAACATAATCTGCCAATAAAGTATCTCCATCCGCATCTATAATAAAAGATTCTTTGCGGCTTAAATCCCGCAAACGGTTTATTGCGGTATTTCTTGCCACTGTTTTTGAATATGTCTTAAGTCCCGCTTTCTTTAAATCTATACGGTCTGCATGCTTCCACAATTTAAAAAATGTATCATTCAGACACTCGTCTATATCACTCTGTCTGTCTCCTAAAATACCAGAAATAATGTAATACATCAGTTTCTCATATTTTTCCATCAGACGAATAAGACCCTTTTCATTGCGCTGGCACATCAGTTTAACTATTTTTTCATCTTTCAAATGCGTTCTCCTCATTTACTTATACACCAGAACAAAAAATTTATTGCATTAGTTTTATGCATTTTATATAAATTATACATTAAATATCTATAAACTTTTTTGTGATTTGGCATCATTTTTTGTATTATACTCAATTCTTGGTGCTTTATACAATCTTACTGCTGATTATTTTTCATTAAATCTGCATAAGTCCGACTTTTTTGTATACTTTTGAAACAAGTCTGTCTGCAATTCTTGATGCACCTTCTGCTCCTGCTTTTAAAACTTCGTCAACATATGCCTTGTCATCAAGAATTCTCTTATATTCATTCTGTATTGGAGAAAGCTCATCAATTACGCTCTGTGCAACTGCCTCTTTAAAATCTCCGTAACCGCTTCCTGCAAATTCTTTTTCTATCTCTTCAATACTCTTTCCTGTACATACACCATAAATTGTCATAAGATTTGATACACCTGGTTTATTTTCTGCATCATATCTGATTGAACCTTCACTGTCAGTAACTGCACTTTTAAACTTCTTCATAATTGTCTTTTCATCATCTGTAAGAAGTATAAATGACTTTTCGTTAGTGTCAGATTTACTCATTTTCTTAGTTGGCTCCTGAAGGCTCATTATCTTTGCTCCTGCCTTTGGAATATAACCTTCCGGAAGCTTAAATGTAGGGCTGTATGCATTATTAAATCTTGTTGCTACAGTTCTTGCAAGCTCAAGATGCTGTGTCTGGTCCTGACCTACAGGAACTAAATCTGCATTATAAATCAAAATATCAGCAGCCATAAGACACGGATATGTAAACAGACCACTGTTAATATTTTCAGGATGCTTTGCACTCTTATCCTTAAACTGTGTCATTCTGCTAAGCTCACCAAACTGTGCATTACAGCATAATATCCAATTGAGCATTGTATGTGCCGGAACATGGCTCTGCACAAATAAAAGGCTCTGTTTTGGGTCAATTCCGGAAGCAAGAAGCATTGCAGCAGCTTCTCTTGTATGTTTTCTAAGCTCTGCAGGCACTTGTCTTACAGTAAGTGCGTGTAAATCAGCAACCATATATATACATTCAAATTCGTCCTGCAATTTGCCCCAATTACGGACTGCACCAATATAATTTCCTAATGTAAATGTTCCTGTCGGCTGTATTCCTGATAAAATTCTTTTCTTTTCCATCTGAATATTTTCCTCCTAATCTGCGATTGTCCAGACTGTGCCTTCTCTTGTATCTTTTAACACAATTCCTTTTGAAAGAAGCTCTTCTCTTATAGCATCTGCTTTTGCAAAATCTTTTTCTTTTTTTGCACTTGCTCTCTTTTGAATCATTTCCTCTATATACTGCTTCATATCATTGTCAACAGTATTATTTTCAACACCGCGGAGTGCTGTGAGATTTAATGAGAGAACCTCATCAAAGCTTTCAATTAATGCAAGCTTTGTCTTATCATTTAAATCATCTTTTAACATATCGTAAACAACTGTTATCGCCATAGATGTATTTAAATCATTCTCAAGAGCACCTAAAAACTTCTTTTTATATTCGTCGAATTTATTTTTATCTATCTGACCTTCATCTGACAATTCTGCAACCCTTTTAAGAATCTTTTCGTAAGCAGTTTTTACATTGTCCATAACTTCATATGAATACTCAAGCGGCTTACGATAATGTGACTGAAGGCAGAAGAATCGATAAACAAGCGGATTGTAGCCTTTTTCTTCAAGAAGTGATACTGTAAGGAAATCACCTTTTGATTTACTCATTTTTCCACTCTTGTCATTTAAATGCTGTACATGGAACCAGTAGTTGCACCACTTATGTCCAAGATAACTCTCTGACTGTGCAATTTCATTTGTGTGATGTGGGAAAATGTTATCGACACCACCACAATGGATATCCATGTATTCTCCAAGATGTTTGATTCCGATTGCAGAACATTCGATATGCCAGCCAGGATAGCCGACGCCCCACGGACTGTCCCATTTTAATTCCTGCTCGTCAAACTTTGATTTTGTAAACCAGAGGACAAAATCACTCGGATTTTTCTTATTTTCATCTGCATCTACATCATCTCTGACACCTACTAACAATTCTTTTTCATTCTGATTTGAAAATACATAATAATCTTTTAATTTTGAAGTATCAAAATAAATATTTCCTCCTGCTTCATAAGCATAGCCTTTTTCAATCAAAACCTCTATCATATGGATAAAATCCTGTATACAGTTTGTTGCAGGCTCAACTACATCAGGACGCTTAATATTTAATTTTTTGCAGTCCTCAAAGAAAGCATCCGTATAAAATTTTGCAATTTCCATAACCGACTTTTTCTCTCTTTTGGCACCTTTGAGCATCTTATCTTCACCGGTATCGGCATCACTTGATAAATGTCCTACATCTGTAATATTCATTACACGCTTAACATCAAGACCGCTGTATCTTAATGCTTTTTCAAGCACATCTTCCATAATATAGCTTCTAAGATTACCTATATGTGCATAGTGGTAAACTGTAGGACCACATGTGTACATATTAATTTTTCCTTCCACATTAGGAATAAGCTCTTCATTTTTTCTTGTTAAAGTGTTGTAAATCGTGAACATTTCTATTTCCCTTTCTGTTAAACTTACGCTTTAGCATCATACTTTGTAACAATTTCACAAGGCATATATGAATTTTTTGCCTTTCTTAATCCCGGAAGATTTAAATCATTCTCGCGATTTATATATTTTAAATCCGGATATTTTCTTCTTAAATACCGGACAAATTCCCTGTTTATTATGTTATATGCCCCACGAATCTGTTCGTCTGCCTTCTCAAAAACAACATCATAAGCATATGAGCTTATTCTCTGTCCGACAGTAAAAGCAAGACATTTTCCTTCTATTCTGAGTAAAATTCCTTCTGCATTCAGATACTCAAAATTTTCTAAAACTTTAAACAACGATTCTTTTTCATAATTCAGACTGTCACTGCCGGCTTCGGCTTTATCATCTTTTGCAATATACCAGTCTTTTGCAAATTCTATACAATCCTGAACATTTTCTTTAGTAATTACTTCTGTTCTCCAATTAGCATATGTCGTCAAAAAGGAATTGATATGATTCCTTTTCTTTGATAATTTTTTACCTCTGAGTTCTGCCAGTGCTTCTACTTCATAAAGATAATCATAGCTGCCCTCATCTTCTACAAAATCAAAACACCCAGGAAAATTATCTTCAAGAAGCTCTCTCTGCTCTTTAGTTACCCTGTGAAACTCTAATTTCGTTCTTTCTTTAAACAATTCTTTTATAACATCAACAGCTTTTTCCAAAGGCATCGGAAACATAAAGCTGTCATCAGCCTTTGAGTGAAACACATATCCTCCGGCTATCTTTATAAGCTCCAGTTTATAACGGTCTTTCCATACATACATTCCCAAAGAACAGTCTTCGCAGACCTTGCTTTCTTTATCGTAAAGAAGTTTTTGAATTTTGCCGTAATCACCTGTTTCAAAAATACTAATTGCATTTTCCATGCTATCTAACCTCTATTGCAGATTAGAAATATCATCCGTTATATCACAAAGTTCTATATAATCATCAGAATATGACTTTATGATATCCGGATTATTTATAACTTCTTTCACAATCTGCTCTTTTAAACCTTCTAATAATAATTTATTTACTTTTTCTATAAATGTGTCATCAACAGTATGACACCCTCTGGCCAGCATTATGAAAATATGATTTTCTTTTTTCATTACTCTTATCGGCCATAAACTACAGTCAAACGGTTTCTCATCTTTTGTAAGCGTACAGCCCTTTTCTTCATCAAGAGCAACGCATCTGTAAGGTTCTGCACCCTTTGGCAGAACCTTATCACGCTTTACAGATGCCAGTACATAACTTTTTTCATATGGTATAACACAATTTTCCTGTTTTAATTTCTTTCTTATCATCTGTGCCTTTTCTTCTGACACAACAGGTGTTTCCCATCTGCTCTTTTCCTGAAAAACACAACAGTTACGACAGCTGGCACACTGTTCTAATGATAATATCTTCTTTAACATGCCATTACCTTCCGATTATGCTATTTTAAATATTGCATTATAGTATCTGCCATTCCAAAATCTACATTTCCAAGCCTTATTATAAATAAATTAATTATTATTATGCAAATAACTGCCTGAATTATGGCAAATCTGAATACGCACTGTGTATTTGACCAGTTCCATACTTTCCTTACATGATCGTGAAATGGAAGTCTTACATTTTTCATAATATGAATTTTTAAAAATCTTAAAAGTGAAACTTTTAAAAGACCGAGTCCACCATCTAATATAAGCACAATTGCAAGCGGAATATAAAGCAGCGGGCAGCCTGTCTTTAAGATTGCAATACTTATAAACAGTCCCATCGCTCTTGAACCGGCATCTCCCATCATCAGGACACTTGGTGTTGCATTGTACCACAGATAACCGAGTATACAAATAACAAACAGCAAAACAAAATATGAAAAACTGCTGTCAATGTACAACATTTTATTTATAACATAAATTGACATAAGTGTTACTATTGTCAATGTTCCTGAAAGACCGTCTACACCGTCTGCACAATTTGTAACATTGATTGACACCCATATTAAAATTACTGCAAGCACACCAAACAGTATCGGATTGATATGTACTGTCTGATTAATTGTAACCATATAAATATCACTTGAATTAAAATTAAGGTATGTCACTGCCAGCATTACTGCAATAACAAAATCCAACAAACCTTTTTTCAGTTCACCCCACGGTGCTCTTGAACAGTCATCAAGAAAGCCCGTCATCATCGCAGCTATAACAAGAATAAGATAAATAATAAGCTCTGTATTTAATTTTCCCGTTAACACTGCTGCAACACTAAATACAAGGATAAATATAAACCCTGCTCCTCTTGGTTTTCCTGCTGACAATTTACCATTATGAGCAAAATCCCTGCCCAAATCTTTTGGCAGTTTTCCCATAAATGTATGTAAGCAAAAACATGTAAGTATAAATGCTCCCAATATTCCTAAAAGAGCAACTATATTGAAATCAACATCAAAAAAATAGTCTATCATTGGTATTCCCTTTCTATTTTAATTGAAATATACCAGGTCATCACCTTCCGGCTTCTTACCCGGTTCGATTGATACAGGATATAACACCGGACCTTCTCCCTGATACTGTTTTACATATTCTTTTTCTACTTTTGCAGTAACAGTAATCCACTGACGAAGTTCAAGCTTATCCACAAAATCACTTTTACACATTACACCGATATATGCAATGTCATCTGCACAGCATGTCATGGCAAATCTTCCTGCTGCAAACATACCTTTTGCAAGTTTCTTGTCTTTATACACTATTCCTAAGAATTTTACTGTCTTTCCGACATATTTATCTGTGTTCTCCATAGCATCAAGGTACCATATACCAAAATCCTCATTATCAATTTCTATGACATCTGCTTTAATATCGAACGGTAAATCTTCATCACCCATAGGTATCATATTTCCTGTCTTGTCTTCAAAAACAACTTCTGCTCTTCTGTTCATTGCTTTTACAATACGACGGTATGATGCCTTGTCAACATCTAAATCACATCTGTTAAACACAACTAAATCAGCATAGACGAATTTATCTGTGAGAAGTCCTTTCATATTGTTGATATACATACGACATGTATTCATATCAACAGTTGTTATCTGCTGGGCTATAACCCATTTTCTCGGGAGAGGCATTTCCATAAGATAATCAAGCTGCCACATTCCATTATATTCAATTAAAACTCTTTTAGGACGATACTCTGCATTTACTTTCTTTAAAAATTCAGGAGTAAGTTCTTCCTGTTCGTCTACACTAACAAGATATGTGTTATATTTTTCCAGTTCTTTTGTATCGTACTCTTCCATTCCTTCTTCACATGCAATCAACAGTGTTTTCTCTCCTGTTGAAAAATTAGGGTCTCTTAATGTTTCGTTTATAAAATTAGTTTTTCCGCTTTCCAAAAAGCCAGAAAATACAAATACTAATGTTTCCACTTTTTATTTCCTCCATTATGCAAGCTGGAATAATTTCTTAATTTCATCTTCATTTAAATTGGTTCCAATTACACAAAGACGGCCTGTATATTCCGGCTCTCCTTTTCTAATCTCATATTCTCCCGGAACATAATCAAAGTAAATCCATTCACCGTCAGAACCCGCTACCATTCCTTTGGCACGGATTATGATACCATATTCATCTGATTCAGAGAACTTCTTGAGTACATCTTCAATCTGTGATTTTTCATACTTATGCGGTGTCTCAACACCCCAGCTTGTAAATATTTCATCTGCATCATGGTCATGATGGTGTCCACAGCCACATTCTCCATCATGATGATGGTGTTCATGGTCATGATGATGTCCACAGCCACATTCTCCGTCATGATCGTGATGATGCTCGTGCTCGTCATGCTCATGATGATGTCCACAGCCACATTCTCCGTCATGGTCGTGATGATGCTCGTGCTCGTCATGCTCATGATGATGTCCACAGCCACATTCTC
>CAJJNI010000087.1 GCA_905193085.1 uncultured Lachnospiraceae bacterium
TGATTTTTATCGTTGTTTTCATATTTCTGGAAATAAACTTTGTTTCCTATCATAACAAGTTTTCCAGAATATTTATCACATAATGTGGTCAGATGTTTACCATTAATGTTACATCTCATTGCAGAAAATAAAGTTCCTCTGAATGCTGCTGTTGAATTTGAGCCAGTAAGGTTATTTTTTGAAAAATAGAGATAATTTCCGTAAGCATTTATACTTGATACAGTTTCATCATTCAGTTTAGTGACATTATCTCCATTAGAATCCATGCAGTAGAGTCTTCCCTTGTCAAAAGGATTGCTGAAATAAACCTTTCCATCAAGTTCGCAGAAAAGGCCGTCATTTTGAAGATTTCCTGCGGTGTTGCCATTAGCAGCCGGGTTTGTATTATAAATAAACCTGGTTCGTTTTTTATATAATATTACAGAAAGAACCGCTGCTATAATGAGAATAATAAAAATAATTATTTTTATTACAGTGTTAGCTGTTGAGTTTTTTTTCTTTTTTGCCATTGTAACCCTTCCCTTCCTAAAAAATATATGTATATTATAATATTTTTGTGTCGTGTATGCAACAAAATGTTTTTATTGCACAAGAGTGAGATTTGTTATATCATAATGATTGGTAATATACACTGGAAATTTATGTGAATAATGATACATTTAGGAGGAATTAAAAAAATGGCAGAGTTAGATTTGGGTGAAATCCGCGCAAAGCTTGATGATATAGATAAGAAAATAAGCGATACATTTGAAGAAAGAATGAATTTATGCAAAAAAGTTGCAGAGTACAAAATTTCTGTTGGAAAACGGGTGTTCGATAAAGAGAGAGAAAATCAGAAGCTTGATGCTGTTGAAAATCTGGCTGCAAATGATTTTATGAAGCAGTGCAACCGCGATTTATTTGGACAGATAATGGCGATGAGCAGAAGACTCCAATATGGCTGTGTCAGTGAACATGAAAAAAGTGACTTATATGGATTTAAGAAAGTTGATTCTATTCAAAAAGATAATATAAGAGTTGTGTATCAGGGGGTTGAAGGGGCTTACAGCCAGGCAGCAATGTGGCAGTATTTCGGACATGATGTTGATGCATATAATGTAGAATTGTGGAGAGATGCCATGGAAGATGTCAAAAACGGAAAAGCTGATTATGGAGTTTTTCCTATTGAAAATTCTACAGCTGGAAGTGTTAATGATGTAAATGATTTACTTATTGAATATGACAATTACATAGTTGGAGAAGTGGTTTTAAAGATAAGCCATGCACTTTTGGGACTTGAAGATAGTGATATATCAGATATTAAGAAAATCTATTCGCACCCGCAGGCTCTTATGCAGTCACAGGCATTTTTAAATTCAAACAGGAAGTGGCAGCAGATTAGCATGAAAAATACTGCAGGTGCTGCCAAGAAAGTTCTTGAAGATAATGATATTACACAGGCGGCTGTTGCCAGTGTTTACGCCGCAAAAGTCTATGGACTTAAAGTATTAAAAGAGTGTATAACGGATACTGATGTCAATGCAACCAGATTTATCGTTGTTGCAAATAAGAAAATATACGAAAAAAATGCCAATAAAATAAGCATATGTTTTACCCTTCCAAACGAAAGTGGAACACTGTATAATATTTTGGGAAATTTCGTTTATAACCATTTAAATATGACAAAGATAGAATCACATCCGACAAAAAATGAAAGATGGGCATATAACTTCTTTGTCGATTTCGAGGGCAGTCTTGAAGATATGAAAGTTAAAAATGCTCTCTATGCAATAGAAAATGAAGCAAGCAGCTTTAAGCTGCTTGGAAATTACTGATATAATAATTGTTCAAGTACACTGTAAGGAATTTTTAAATTACCCTTGCCTTTACCTATAAATATATCCGGTTTGTTTGTTCCGTGATAATCGGAACCGCCGGATATTTTTAAATTAAACTTATCTGCAAGTGAACGGACATAGCTCTCATCTTTATCTGAATGAAGAGAGTAAATAGCTTCTATTCCATCAAGTCCTTTTTCTTTTAAATCTGAAATAAGAATATTAAGAGCTGCATCATCAAGTCCGTACAAAAGCGGGTGCGCAAGTACAGCAACACCTCCGGCTTCTTTAATTATTTCAACTGCCCCTGTTGGAGATACAAGTTTTCTTGGAATATAGTATTTCGATTTTTTTGACAGATATTTGTCAAAACCTTCTTTAAGAGAAGAAGTATAGCCTTTTTCCATCAGAAATCTTGCAAAATGTGCTCTTGTGATAACTGAATCAGGATATGCGTAAGTTACCTGCTCATAGCTTATATTAAATCCGTCATCATGCATTCTTTGTAACATTTGTTTATTTCTGTTTAATCTTTCATTTCTGAAATCAGATAAATGTTTCTGAAAATTTTTGGAATTATAATACATGTTATAGCCCAAAATATGAATATCCTGTCTTGCTCCCTTATATCCGGCAGATATTTCTATGCCGGGAATCACTTCAATACCAGAATTTTTTGCGGCAGATAAAATCTCAAAGATACCGTCTGTTGTGTCGTGGTCTGTCAGTGCAAAAGCAGAAAGTCCCGCTTCTTTGGCTTTACTTACAAGCTGTGCAGGAGTGTTAGTTCCGTCAGAAAATGTCGAATGAACATGCATATCTATTAATTTTGTCATAATATCAAATCCTTATCGTTATATTTGTAATTAATTTTAAAGCTTTTAATAATACAAGTCAAGTTTTGCAGATGGAAGCTGTATATGATATATTATAATTTACAATTTTACATAGATTTTACCTTGTTTACCTGATTTTACAATAACTAACAAAAATATTACTTTGATTGGCGTTAAAATTGTAGAAAATGTTCAAAATACACTTTCATAAATTAAAAAAAAGTGGTACAATAAAAATATATTAAAGTGTCAGAAAATTGTTTAAAGCAATTTGGAATTAAAAATAAGTTGCACTATGGAAGGTGATTACAATGATGACTTATGCGGCAATTCATATAGGCTCATATGAATTGATAATGAAGATATTTGAATTAAGCAAGGGCAATAATATGAAGCAGCTTGATTTTGTCAGATACAGACTTAATCTGGGACAGGAAAGCTACAGTAATGGCAAGATAAGCTATGAGACAATGAATGTCCTTTGTGATAAGTTAAATGAATTTCAGAAAATCATGAAAGAGTACGATGTAAAAGAATTTCGTGTATGCGCAACAAGTGCCATAAGAGATTTGGAAAATAAGAGGCTTGCACTTGAACAGATTCGCGCAAAGACAGGGGTAAGAGTTGAAGTTTTAAGTAATTCAGAACAGAGATTTCTGGAATATATGTCGGTTGCAGCACAGGAAGAAGGTTTTAATAAGATAATAAAGAAACCCACAGCGATAGCTGATGTAGGAGGGGGAAGTCTCCAGATTTCTCTCTTTGATAAAGACAGGCTTGTGAATACGCAGAATATAATGCTTGGCACAATATGGATATCAGAGAAGGTTAATGAGATGGATTACCGCTCTGTAAAATATTCTGAAGTTATAGAAGAACTTATCCAGAATGACCTTGAATGTTTTGAATCTCTTTATCTTAAAAATTCAGGAGTTAAGAACTTAATAATTGTAGGTGAACTTGTTGCGAGAATTGTTAAGACTATGGAGAAAGATAACGACAATTTTATTACGAGAAAACAGTACATGGAATTTTACAAAGAGAATGCTCTTAAAAATCCTGAGAATGTTGTTGAAAGTATCGGAATTTCAAAAGATTACAGTTCTATGTTAAGACCTACCCTTATTTTACTCAAAAACCTTATTGAAAAAACACAGGCAGAAACTATATGGGCTCCCGGAACATATTTAAGTGACGGAATAGCTTATCAGTATGCTCTTTTGTATAAATATATTAAGGATCAGCATAATTTCGAAGAAGATATTCTGGCAGAGACTAATAACATATCAAAAAGATACCACTGTAACGAAGTTCATACAAGAACTATCCGGGAGTATGCAAATGTGCTGTTTGATGCTTCGAAAAAGCTTCACAGGTTATCTGACAGAGAAAAACTGCTGCTTAACATCGCAGCTAAACTTCATGACTGTGGCAAATATATAAGTATGTCTGATGCAGCACGCAATTCGTATCATATTGTGATGTCTACTGAGATAATAGGTCTTTCGCACAGGGAAAGAGAGGTTGTTGCGAATGTAATATATTACAATACTATGGAAGTGGAAAATAAAGCAGAACTTCTTAGAAATTTTGGAGAAGAAGATTATCTTAAAATATGTAAGCTTACATCTATAATTCGAATAGCAAATGTGCTTGACAGAAGCCATAAGCAGAAAATTAAAAATTTAAAAGCGTCATATAAAGGTCAGAAACTGAATATATATGCAGATTGTACAGACACAGAGTTTTCTTTAGAAAAGAATATGTTCAGAAATAAGATAAGCCTGTTTGAAGAAGTTTTTGGTGTCGAACCGGTACTGAAATTTAAGAGAGTTGACTAAGAATGGAGTTTTGTTATGGTTAAGAATGAAGAATTTACAAATGTAAAATATTTTGAAAACAGAGAATTAAGCTGGATTAAATTTGATGAAAGAATTTTAGGTGAAGCAAAAGACAGAACTACCCCTCTTTTTGAAAGACTGAAATTTTTATCTATTACTGCATCTAACCTTGATGAATTTTTTATGATACGAGTTGCTTCATTAAAAGATATGGTTAATGCGGGCTATAAGAAGCAGGATATTTCCGGATTGAAACCGGCTGAGCAGCTTGAAAAGATTTATGTACAGACACATAGTCTTGTAGATGCCCAGTATTCAACTTATAATCGCTCACTTGTTCCGCTTCTGCATCAGAATGGACTTACTATAGTTAAGCATCATGAAGATTTAAATGAAAAGCAATGTGAATTTGTAGATAAATATTTTTATGAAAATGTATATCCGGTACTTACTCCAATGGCAGTTGATTCATCAAGACCATTTCCTCTTATCAGGAATAAATCATTAAATATAGGTGCGCTGATTTCGAAAAAAGAAAATGGTGGTGAACTTGATTTTGCTACTGTCCAGGTGCCGTCAGTTCTTTCGAGAATTGTAAAACTGCCTGATGATGGAAGTGGAAATGTCAGTGTTGTACTGCTTGAAGAAGTTATTGAGAGAAATATAAGTAAGCTTTTTCTTAATTATAATGTAGTGTGTGCACACCCGTATAGAATTATGAGAAATGCAGATTTAAGTATTGATGAAGATGAAGCTGCAGATTTGCTTAAAGAGATACAGAAGCAGATAAAGAAAAGGCAGTGGGGTGAAGTTATCCGGCTTGAGGTTGAAAAGAATATGGATCCTGGACTTTTGAAACATCTTAAGAAAGAACTTCAGGTAAAAAATGATGATATATACAAAATAGGTGGACCTCTTGATTTGACATTCCTTATGAAAATGTATGGCATGGAAGGCTTTGATGAATTAAAGGTTGAAAAATATAAACCACGCAAGCACCCACGTCTTACTGGTGACTATGATATTTTTGAGAAAATTCGTATGGGAGATATACTTTTACATCATCCGTATATTTCATTTGACCCGGTTATAGAATTTGTCAGACAGGCGGCAGAAGATGAGAAGGTTCTTGCAATAAAACAGACTTTATACAGGGTAAGTGGTAATTCCCCTATTATTGCTGCTCTTGCACAGGCGGCAGAGAACGGAAAACAGGTAACGGTTCTTGTTGAACTTAAGGCAAGATTTGATGAGGAAAATAATATTGTATGGGCAAAAATGCTTGAAAAAGCAGGCTGCCATGTATTGTATGGACTTGTAGGTCTTAAAACACACAGTAAGATAACACTTGTTGTCAGAAAAGAAGAAGACGGAATAAGAAGATATGTTCATTTAGGTACTGGTAATTATAATGATGCTACAGCAAAGCTTTATACAGATACAGGTCTTCTTACCTGTTCAGATTCGATAGGAGAAGATGCAACAGCTGTATTTAACATGCTGTCAGGGTATTCAGAACCTGTGGGCTGGAATAAGCTTTCGGTTGCACCTCTCTGGCTTAGAAATCGTTTTATGAAGCTTATAGAAAGAGAAACGGAATATGCAAAAGAGGGCAAGAAATCCAGAATAATAGCTAAAGTTAATTCTCTGTGTGACAAGGAGATAATAGCTGCTTTATATGCCGCATCAGCCGCAGGTGTTGAAATTGATTTGATTGTAAGAGGCATATGCTGTTTAAAGACAGGTATTGCCGGTGTAAGTGAAAATATAAAGGTAAGGTCAATAGTTGGAAATTTCCTTGAACATGCAAGAATATTTTATTTCTTCAATGCAGGCGAGGAAGAAGTCTATATGGCAAGCGCAGACTGGATGCCAAGAAACCTTGACAAGCGTGTTGAAATAATGTTTCCAATCGAAGATGCACAGTTGAAAAAACAGGCGATAGAAATACTTGATATACAGCTTAAGGACAATGTAAAGGCGCAGGAGCTTGGCTCAGATGGAGTATACAGAAGAGTAAGCTCAAGAGGAAAAGAGAAAATCTGTGCACAGGAATATTTCTGTAAAGAAGCAAAGAAAATGCTGAATAAGAAAAATGTGGAAGTAAATGACAGAGTATTTGTTCCACGGGAAAAAATGTAAATTTTAAGATATTTATAATTAGTTTTTGTCTGCTTATATAAAATCAGTGCTTTAAAGTTATATTTCGAATTTATATGGCAGATGTCTGCGGATTGCTCCGCACTATGTGCTCCCACAACTTTAGAAACATTCTTCGCGAGTTTCTCAAGTTGTGAGAACTATGTTTAATGTGTTTCGTTTGCAATAAAATGAGATTGTTTTTGTGCATTTTTCTATGTTTGCGCATTTATAGTTAAAAACATAAATTATTAAGTTTCACACGGATTGTCTTTGCTTGCAATTACAGGACAAATTTTTCAAGTATTTCAGCAAAACCGCTATCATTATTATTAAGTGTAGTAATATAGTCGGCAGCAGCTTTAGTTGATTCAAAACCGTTTTGCATACAACAGCCGATATTGGCAGCTTTTAAAAGAGGAATATCATTCTCTGCATCTCCGGCGGCAATAGTGTTTTCGATAGGAACATTAAGAAGCTTGCATAATTCAACAACGGCATTGCCTTTTGACACACCAAGAGGACAATATTCCAGAATCTTAGGGCTTGAAAAAAGTGTTTCCATTTTGCCTTCTGTGAAAGACAGCATTTTTTTCTGGAAATTTATAAGTCTCTGCTGGTTGTTTAAATCAAGGAGAATGATTTTTACCGGATTAAAATCGATATAGTCGTATACGCTATCTACTATAAGTGCCGGAACCTTTATCTCATTTTCATACCAGTGTATTTCTTCCCTGTCTTCCTCACATATGACATAATCATCAGTGTATGTGTGAATGTGGATATTGTCTTCGTGCGCACTTTTGAATAAAGGTTTGATATATTCTTTTGAAAGTGTTGTCTGGCGTAATACTTTATTATTTCCACAATCGTAAAGAACAGCACCGTTTGAAGCTATGCAGTAACAGCCATCACCATCAAGCTTTAAATCGGCGGCAATCTGTTTGACACTTGCAAGGGGTCTTCCACTAGTTATAACAATCTGATGTCCTCCTGACAATGCTTTTTGGATTGCTTTTCTGTTTTTTTCTGTTATCTGGCGGTTGTCATCAAGAAGAGTTCCGTCCAAATCTGTAAAAACTATTTTTCTCATATATATGCTCCTGTGTTAAGGCAGCAGATAAATGAACTGCTTGCCTGAATTTAAGTTATGTGTTATTATTTTTTTTATAAAACAATTAAAGCTTACACTAAAATAAGTTATAATGCAATAGTTTCGTTGAGGTATAAAAATGGATTTTACACAATTGAATTTATCAGATGTAATAATAAAAAGTCTTGCAAAAGAAAAAATTACAAAGCCGACCAAAATTCAGCAGGAAGTTTATAATGCTTTGTATGAAGGAAAAAATGTACTTGCACAGTCACAGACCGGAAGCGGGAAAACACTTGCATATCTTCTTCCGTTTATGCAGAAATATATTGATACAACAGAAGGAAATAAAGTGCTGATACTTGTACCGACACATGAGCTTGCCATGCAGGTAGTAAGACAGATAAGAACTACAAATGAAAATGCAGGTCTTTCATTAAAGACTGCTTCTGTTGTTGGTGATGTCAATATAAGAAGACAGTTGGAGAGTCTGAAGAAAAGACCTCAGTTTATAGTTGGAACTCCGGGAAGAGTTCTGGAACTTATAAGGAAAAGAAAAATATCAGCACATCTTCTTGAAAGTGTGATTTTAGATGAGGCGGACAAGCTTCTTGCACCAAATCAGATTGAAGAGACAAAGGCGGTAATTAAGAGCTGTCTTCGTGACATACAAAAAAGCTTCTTTTCTGCAAGCATGAATGAAGATGCCAAAGCTGCGGCAGCTGAGATAGCCGGACAGTATGAGCTGTTTTTGGCAGATAATCAGCTTAAAGTCCCTGATAATCTGGAGCACATGTATATAGTCTGTGATGGCAGGGAAAAAACAGATACATTAAGAAGCATAATTTCCGCTTTGAAACCGAAAAAAGCAATAGTGTTTATAAATAAAGTGTATGATATAGAAAAAGCAACAGAAAAATTAAAATATCATCACTATGATGTAATGTGCATACATGGTAATACAAAGGCGGCAGACAGAAAGCGTGCAGTAGAAATGTTTTCAAAAGGAAAGCTTCAGATTCTGATAGGAACCGATTTGGCGGCAAGAGGTCTTCATTTTAATAATGTCGATTTAATTATACATTACAGTATTCCAGAAGATGAGAAAGACTATCTTCACAGAGCAGGAAGATGCGCAAGGGGCGGAGAGCACGGAACTAACATAAGCATAGTTACACCGGCTGAAATTAAGCGGATTAAAAGTTTTGAAAGAAAACTGTCATTAAAAATTACAGAAAAAAGACTAAGCAACGGAAAAATGATTAAAGCGGCAGCTTCAAATAAAGAAAACAACAAAAGAACAGATAAACCGGCTAAATCTAATAAGTCTTACAAAGCACATGCCAGAGCAGGTAAGTCTGTTAAAACAGATAATGAAATAAATAAAAATGACCGGTTGAACAGTAAATCGAATAATACGGTAAAAACAGGTAAAACGGTTAAAAGTAACAAGAAGTTTGGTCTTAAAGGCACAGATAACAAAAAGGTCAATTGTAAAAGTTAATTCCACTTTGTAAGACTTACTTCCACCTTATAGGA
>CAJJNI010000088.1 GCA_905193085.1 uncultured Lachnospiraceae bacterium
TTTCCCGTGTATTACCTGTAGAAGATATGCCATTCCTTCCAAATGGCCGTCCGCTTGATATCGTTCTTAATCCTCTTGGTGTGCCTTCACGTATGAATATCGGACAGGTGCTTGAGATTCACTTAAGTCTTGCTGCGAAAGCATTAGGATTTAACATTGCAACACCGGTATTTGACGGTGCAAATGAAGTAGATATTATGGATACTCTTGATTTGGCAAATGATTATGTAAACCTTGAATGGGACGAATTTGTTAAACGACATGGAGAAGAATTACTTCCTGAAGTATTAGAGTATCTTGAAGAAAATAAAGACCACAGAGAATTATGGAAGGGTGTACCTCTTTCAAGAGACGGAAAAGTTCGTCTTCGTGATGGTCGAACAGGAGAATATTTTGACAGCCCTGTTACAATCGGTCATATGCATTATCTGAAACTGCATCATTTGGTTGATGATAAGATTCATGCACGTTCAACTGGTCCTTACTCACTTGTTACACAGCAGCCTCTGGGTGGTAAGGCACAGTTTGGTGGTCAGCGATTCGGTGAGATGGAGGTTTGGGCACTTGAAGCTTATGGTGCTGCATACACACTTCAGGAAATCCTTACTGTTAAGTCGGATGATGTAATTGGTCGTGTTAAGACATACGAAGCTATTATTAAAGGTGTTAATATTCCTTCACCGGGTATTCCGGAATCATTTAAGGTATTGTTAAAAGAATTACAGTCATTAGGTCTTGATGTAAGAGTTCTTAAAGATGACAATACTGAAGTTGAGATTATGGAAACTATCGATTATGGTGCAACTGATTTAAATTCAGTTATGGAAGGCGACAGAAACTTCAATGAAAGAGAAGAAGCCTTTGCTGATTTCGGTTATACCAAACAGGAATTTGACAGTGAAAGTGAAGAAATTGTAAATATCGAAGATGATTCAAATGATGATTTTGCAGATGTATTTGCATCAGAAGATTCATTTGATGATGACATGGAATAGAAATTGATGGAACTTAAGTCAAAAACATTTGAAAGGGAGTGCCAAAATGTCGGAAGAAAACAGCAAAGAAGCTTATGAGCCAATTACCTTTGACAAAATTCAAATAGGATTAGCGTCTCCGGAAAAGATTCTTGAATGGTCAAGAGGAGAAGTTAAGAAGCCGGAAACAATCAATTATAGAACATTGAAGCCGGAAAAAGAAGGTCTGTTTTGTGAAAGAATATTTGGACCGAGCAGAGACTGGGAATGTCATTGTGGTAAATATAAGAAAATCAGATATAAAGGCGTTGTCTGTGACAGGTGTGGCGTAGAAGTAACAAAAGCTAATGTTCGTCGTGAAAGAATGGGTCACATTGAATTAGCCGCTCCTGTATCTCATATCTGGTATTTCAAAGGAATTCCAAGCCGTATGGGACTTATTCTTGATTTGTCGCCAAGAGTTCTTGAAAAGGTACTTTATTTTGCATCATACATCGTGCTTGATGCAGGAGAAGGAACAAATCTTGAATACAAACAGGTATTATCAGAAAAAGAATACCAGGATGCAAGAGAAGCATATGGTAATACATTCCGTGTAGGAATGGGTGCAGAATCAATTAAAGAATTGCTTGAAGCTATTGATTTGGAAAAGGAATCTGCAGAATTAAGAGCAGGATTAAAAGATGCAACAGGTCAGAAGAGAGCAAGAATCGTAAAGAGACTTGAAGTTGTAGATGCTTTCCTTAACTCAGGAAACAGACCTGAATGGATGGTAATGACAGTTATACCTGTCATTCCACCGGATTTACGTCCGATGGTTCAGCTGGATGGTGGTCGTTTCGCAACATCTGACCTTAATGACTTATATAGAAGAATAATTAACCGTAATAACCGTCTTAAGAGACTGTTAGAGCTTGGTGCTCCTGATATTATTGTAAGAAATGAAAAGAGAATGCTTCAGGAAGCCGTTGATGCTCTTATTGATAATGGACGTCGTGGAAGACCTGTAACAGGTCCTGGTAACAGAGCACTTAAATCACTTTCAGATATGCTCAAAGGTAAATCAGGACGTTTCCGTCAGAACCTTCTTGGTAAGCGTGTTGACTATTCAGGACGTTCAGTTATCGTAGTAGGTCCGGAACTTAAGATTTATCAGTGTGGTCTTCCAAAAGAAATGGCTATTGAATTGTTCAAGCCTTTCGTTATGAAAGAACTTGTAGCTAATGGCACATCGCATAATATCAAGAGTGCCAAGAAAATGGTAGAAAGATTAGAGCCGGGCGTTTGGGATGTGCTTGAAGATGTAATCAAAGAACATCCGGTAATGCTTAACCGTGCTCCTACACTTCACAGACTTGGTATTCAGGCATTTGAGCCAATTCTTGTAGAAGGTAAAGCTATCAAGCTTCATCCGCTAGTATGTACTGCATACAATGCCGATTTCGATGGTGACCAGATGGCTGTTCATTTGCCATTGTCAGTTGAAGCACAGGCAGAATGTCGTTTCCTTCTGTTATCACCAAACAACCTTTTGAAGCCGTCAGATGGTGGTCCTGTTGCTGTTCCTTCACAGGATATGGTTCTTGGTATTTACTATCTTACAATGCTTCGTGACGCAGATTTTTCAAATGATCCTGAAAAAGTTGCACAGGTTGTAGCTGAGTTTGATGCTGAATCACAGATAAGAGCAGCTGCAGAAAAAGGTGTTGACGAAGTAATAAGCCTTGTTAAAGACATCAATGACATGAAAGCTGTCAAAGATGCTTATATGGATTATCAGGCAAAGAAAAAAGCATTATATGATGCGGGAAAGAATGAACTTCCGGCAGGTGATGCTCTTGAATTTGATACAATGATAAAAGTATCAATTATAGATAACCCGGAAATTTTTGATGAACTTAAGAAGAATCCGGAAAACATAAATGATGTATTAGACCGTGTCAACTACAGAACACTGGTTTGTACAATAGAAGATATTCTTGGTCGTTATTACAGTGACATGAATCAGGCACTTCTTGCTTATGAAAATGGACAGATTACATTGCACCAGAACATTCATGTCAATGTAAAAGGAATCTGCAACGGTGTTGAGAAATCAAGAGTAATTCTTACAACACTCGGACGACTTATATTTAATGAGATAATTCCACAGGATATCGGATTTGTTGACAGAACAAAAGAAGAAAATGATTTATTACCTGAAATTGATTTCCATGTTGGTAAAAAAGGATTAAAGAAAATTCTTGAAAAAGTTATCAATACACATGGTGCTACAAAGACTGCAGAAGTTCTTGACGCAATCAAAGCTATGGGTTACAAATACTCAACAAGAGCTGCAATGACAGTTTCAATTTCAGATATGACAGTTCCGGCTGAGAAGAAAGCACTTCTTGATTCAGCACAGGAAACTGTTGACAGAATCGGAATGCATTACAAGCGTGGTCTTGTAACAGAAGAAGAAAGATACAAACAGGTTGTAGAGACATGGAAGAAGACTGACGATGCTATTACTAAGAAGCTTCTCGGTGGTCTTGATAAATATAACAATATCCACATGATGGCTGACTCAGGTGCCCGTGGTTCTGATAAGCAGATTAAACAGCTTGCAGGTATGCGAGGACTTATGGCTGATACAACAGGTCGTACAATCGAGCTCCCAATCAAGTCAAACTTCCGTGAAGGTCTTGATGTATTGGAGTACTTCATGTCAGCGCATGGTGCCAGAAAAGGTCTTTCAGATACAGCTCTTCGTACAGCCGATTCAGGATATCTTACAAGAAGACTTGTAGATGTTTCACAGCAGCTTATCATCAGAGAGACAGATTGTTGTGAAGGAAAGGCAATTCCAGGAATGTATGTAAGTGCATTCATGAATGGAAATGAGCCTGTAGAAAGTCTTCAGGAAAGAATTACAGGTCGTTATGCGGCAGAAGACATTGTCGATGCCGATGGCAATATAGTAGTTAAAGCAAATACAATGATAACACCTAAGAGAGCAGCACTTGTCATGGAGAAAGGTGTAGATGAGAACGGAGAAAAACTTACAAAAGTTAAAATCCGTACAATTCTTACATGTCGTTCACATGTCGGCGTATGTTCTAAATGTTATGGTGCCAACATGGCAACTGGTGAAGCTGTTCAGGTTGGTGAAGCAGTAGGTATTATCGCAGCACAGTCAATTGGTGAACCTGGTACACAGCTTACTATGCGTACTTTCCATACAGGTGGTGTTGCCGGTGATGATATTACACAGGGTCTTCCTCGTGTAGAAGAATTATTTGAGGCAAGAAAGCCAAAGGGACTTGCAATTATCACAGAATTTGCAGGAAATGCAGTTATCCGTGATACTAAGAAGAAGAGAGAAATAGTAGTAACTAACCCTGAGACAGGAGAGTCAAAGGCATATCTTATTCCATATGGTTCAAGAATTAAGATTCAGGATAATGTATGGTTAGATGCCGGTGACGAACTTACAGAAGGTAGTGTAAATCCTCATGATATACTCAGAATTAAGGGTGTTCGTGCAGTGCAGGATTACATGCTTGCAGAAGTACAGCGGGTATACAGACTTCAGGGTGTTGATATCAACGATAAACATATCGAAGTTATTGTTCGTCAGATGCTTAAGAAAATCCGCATTGAGAACAGTGGAGATTCGGAATTCCTGTCAGGTACACTTGTAGATATACTTGATTTTGAAGACCGAAATGAAGAACTTATAGCAGAGGGTAAAGAACCTGCAGAAGGTCAGCCTGTAATGCTTGGTATTACAAAAGCTTCCCTTGCAACAAGTTCATTTATGTCAGCTGCATCATTCCAGGAGACAACAAAAGTTCTTACAGAAGCAGCTATCAAAGGCAAGATTGACCCACTTACAGGATTGAAAGAAAATGTTATTATCGGTAAGCTTATTCCAGCCGGAACAGGTATGAAGCGTTATCGTTCAGTGGAACTTGACACAGATAATCGTGTTGAATTCCTGAAAGAAGAGTTAAAGAGACAACGCGAAGAAGCCGCTAAGAAAGCTTTAGAAGAAGAAATGGCTAAAGCTAAAGAAAAAGAAGAAGAGATGGCATCTGAAATGGAAGAGATGGCTAAGGTAGATGGAGTTTCTTCAGAAGATTTAGAAGATGAGATTGCAGCAGAAGAAATAAGTGATCTTGGTGAACTTGATGGAATAGATGAACCTGATGAAGATACAGATATTCCTGATGATGCTGAATAAGGAGGAAAATAATAAAAATGAGCGTACAGGTTGAAAATTTAGAGAAGAGTTTAGCAAAACTTACAATTGAAGTAGATGCAGATACAGTTGAAAAATCACTTGATAAAGTATATCAGAAACAGAAGAAAAACATTACAATTCAGGGATTCCGTAAAGGAAAAGCTCCTCGTAATATAATCGAAAAGATGTATGGTGCCGGTGTTTTCTATGAAGATGCAGTAAACGATATGATTCCTGCAGCATATGAAGATGCTGCTAAAGAAAGCGAATTAGAAATCGTTTCACAGCCAAAGCTTGAAGTTGTTCAGATTGAAAAAGGAAAACCATTCATCTTCACAGCAGAAGTTGCTGTTAAACCTGAAGTAACATTAGGTGACTACATGGGTATCGAAGTTGAGAAATCTGATGTAGAAGTAACAGATGAAGAAGTAATGGCAGAAATCGACAAAGAAAGAGAAAGCAATTCACGTACAATCACAGTAGATGACAGAGCTGTAGAAGATAAAGATATCGTAACAATTGATTTTGAAGGATTTGTTGATGGTGAAGCATTTGAAGGTGGTAAGGCTGAAGACTATTCTCTTACAATCGGTTCTCATTCATTCATTGATAACTTTGAAGAGCAGTTAATCGGAGCTAAGATTGGTGAAGAAGTAACAGTTAATGTTACATTCCCTGAAAATTATCAGGCAGAAGAATTAGCCGGAAAACCTGCTGAATTCAAAGTAACTGTAAAAGAAATCAAAGTTAAGGAACTTCCTGAACTTGATGATGAATTTGCAAAAGATGTATCAGAATTTGATACATTAGATGAATATAAAGCTGACATTAAGAAAAACCTTACAGAGTCAAAAGAAAAAGAAGCTTTAGCAGCAAAAGAAGACAAAGTAGTTGAGAAGATTATCGAAAACGCTACTATGGAAATTGCTGATTTAATGGTTGAGACTCAGACAAGAAATATTGCAGAAGATTTTGCAAGAAGAATCCAGCAGCAGGGATTATCAATTGAACAGTACTTCCAGTTTACAGGACTTAATGCTGAGACATTCTTAGAGCAGATGAAGCCACAGGCATTAAAGAGAATCCAGTCAAGACTTGTATTAGAGAAGATTGCTGAAGTTGAAAACATCGAAGTTTCAGATGAAAGAGTAGAAGAAGAATTAAAGAATATGGCTGAAACATATCAGATGGAAGTAGATAAAGTTAAAGAATTAATGGGCGAAGAAGAATTAAAACAGCTTCGCAAAGATTTAGCTGTAATGGAAGCTGCAACTAAAGTAAGAGATGCAGCTAAAGAAGTTTAATTAACTAATTAGATGATGTTGGGGTCATAAAAATGACCCTGACATTATTGTACTTTAGAAAGTATTAAGGGAGGTTGCAGGAATGAGTTTAGTACCTTATGTAATTGAACAGACCAGCAGAGGCGAACGCTCATATGATATTTATTCAAGACTTCTTAAAGAGAGAATAATATTCCTTGGAGAAGAAGTAAATGAAACAACAGCAAGCCTTGTTGTAGCACAGTTATTATTCCTTGAAGGTGAAGACCCTTCAAAGGATATTCATATGTATATCAATAGTCCGGGTGGTGTTGTAACAGCGGGAATGGCTATTTATGACACAATGCACTATATCAAGTGTGATGTTTCTACAATGTGTATTGGTATGGCTGCAAGTATGGGAGCTTTCCTTCTCGCAGGAGGAACTAAAGGAAAAAGACTTGCTCTTCCAAATGCTGAGATTATGATTCATCAGCCATCAGGCGGTGCTCAGGGTCAGGCTACAGATATTAAAATTGTTGCAGACCGTATAATCCAGATGAAGAAGAAGTTAAACACTATTTTATCAGAAAATACAGGTCAGCCTCTTGAAGTAATTGAGGTAGATACTGAAAGAGATAATTATATGACAGCAGAAGAAGCTGTAGCATACGGATTAATAGATAAAGTTGTTACAAGTCGTTAAAAAGATGCATTAGTGTATTCTGTAATATGAATAAAACTCCTACTTGTTGTGAGTAGGAGTTTTTCAGCATATCAGACAGAGTTGTCAAAACTAAAAAAAGAGGTGAAAAAAATGCCTAAAAAAGGAAGTGGAACAGGAATGATAAGATGTTCATTTTGTAATAAACCAGAGTCCCAGGTAGCCAGATTGCTTTCAGGTCCAAACGGAGTATATATTTGTGACCAGTGTATAGATTTATGTGCCACAATACTCGATGAGGAGAGCGAAGAAGAAGAAATCATTTCAGAAGAGATGGATATCAATTTGCTTAAGCCTAAAGAAATAAAGGAGTTTCTGGACGAATATGTAATAGGTCAGGACACTGCTAAAAAAGCACTGGCTGTTGCGGTATATAATCATTACAAGAGAATTACATCAGAAAAAGATTTAGATGTAGAACTTCAGAAGAGTAATATTCTTATGTTAGGACCGACAGGTTCAGGTAAAACATATCTTGCACAGACACTGGCTAAGCTTTTGAATGTACCATTTGCAATTGCAGATGCAACATCATTGACAGAAGCCGGCTATGTAGGTGAAGATGTTGAAAATATTCTGCTTAAAATAATTCAGGCTGCTGATTATGATATAAAAAGAGCCGAATACGGAATTATTTATATAGATGAGATAGATAAAATAACAAGAAAATCTGAAAATGTCTCTATAACACGAGATGTATCAGGTGAAGGTGTTCAGCAGGCACTTTTAAAAATATTAGAGGGAACTGTAGCTTCTGTACCACCACAGGGCGGAAGAAAACATCCTCATCAGGAACTTATTCCGATAGACACAACTAACATTCTGTTTATTTGTGGTGGTGCTTTTGAAGGTCTTGATAAAATAATAGAGTCAAGACTTGACCAGAAGTCAATCGGATTTAATGTGGATATAGGCGACCGTACAGAAAAGAATGTCGGAGAAGTTTTAAAACAGGTTCTTCCGGAAGATTTAGTGAAATTTGGTCTGATTCCGGAATTTGTGGGTCGTGTGCCGGTTAATGTAACACTCGATTTACTTGACGAAGATGCGCTTGTGCGTATTTTAAAAGAGCCTAAAAATTCAATCGTAAAGCAGTATCAGAAATTGTTTGAAATGGACGGCGTGCGCCTTACATTTACAGATGAAGCGTTAAAGGCTGTTGCTGCCGAATCTTCTAAGAGAAAGACAGGAGCAAGAGGACTTAGAGCTATTATGGAACAGACAATGATGGACTTAATGTATGAAATCCCATCAGATGATACAATACTCTCATGTCAGGTTACAGAAGAAATGGTAAAAGAAAATAAAGAACCTGTTTTAGAGAGAAGAGAAAATAAGGAAAAAAATAAAATACCAAAAGCCGGAAAATTATTAAAAAAGGCGGATGATGAAAGTGCATAATCAGGAAGAAAACATGTTTACTGCAGTTGCATTAAGAGGGCTTGCCCTTCTGCCAAAATATGTTGCGCACTTTGATGTCAGTCGTGAGAAATCTGTTGTTGCTATAGAAAAAGCAATGAAAGAAGAACAGAGGCTATTTCTTGTTGCACAGAAGGACGAAAATGTTGAAGACCCTAAGCCGGAAGATTTATATACTACTGGTGTAGTAGCAAGGATACATCAGGTAATAAAAGTTCAGGGCGGCATTTTAAGACTGATAGTCGAAAGTGAAGAAAGAGCAGTCTGGACAGAAATTACAGATGAAGATGGCTGTCTTAATGCAAAAATCGAATATGTGCCTTTTGAAGTTGATGTAGAAGACGAGACAGAA
>CAJJNI010000089.1 GCA_905193085.1 uncultured Lachnospiraceae bacterium
ATACAGAAGATGAACAGAACCGCCTTCCAATCATATAAAAAAACGTGAAAATCATACTAAAGCTGAGAGTATAAGTGACAAAATATATGCCGGAAAAGCAAATCTTTCCCACATATGATAGTCACATTGCGACACAATATACATTAAAAGTAACCCAATTGATGTAGCAAAAAACTGTTTTTTCAGATAATATGCCGAATCTGAAAATTTTACCTGTCCGTTATATGAACTTGTACTGTATAACATTACAAGACCTAATATTACACACACAATGACAAGCGCATACATAATGTAATCTGCGTGATTTTTTCCATAAGTAGTCTGCTTTTTTAAAGATTTAAAAAGCATAATCCTACTCCTTATTATTTAATTTTTGTTCTTACATATTCTTTAAACATATCTCCTCTTTGCTCATAATTTTTGAACATACCCCAGCTTGCACATGCCGGCGATAACAATACTGCATCACCTTTATCTGCATTATCGACACATGCTTTCATTGCATCTTCAAATGTATCAGCCATTATTATAGGAGAAATCCCATATTTTTCGGCAGTTTCTTTAATTTTTTCTGCTGTTACTCCTATTAATACAAGACATTTAACTTTTCCAACACAGGCTTTAATCCAGTCATCATATTCTGAACCTTTATCATAACCGCCTGCAAGAAGAACTGTAGGTCTTGTCATAGCCTCAATACCCTTTATTGCCGCATCAGTATTTGTTCCTTTTGAATCATTGTAATACTGTACGCCATTTATCTCTTCAACAAATTCTATTCTGTGTTCTACTGCTGTAAAAGTTGTGATAACCTTCCTTATAATATCCATCGGAACTTCCATTGCTATACTCATCGCAACAGCGGCCATTACATTTTCAACATTATGCATTCCCGGAAGCTTTAATTCAGAAACATCACATACTTTTGTTTTTTTGCAATTTGAAGAATATATTATCTGTCCATCTTTATAGTAAACACCAAAACCGAGTTCTTTTACTGTGCTGAAATAAAATGGAGATGCCGGTATTTTTTTACCCAATTCTCTTGTTATTTCATTATCGTAATTTAAAACACAAAACTCGTCTTTTGTCTGTCTTTTTGTTATATCAGCTTTGGCAGCTATATAGTTTTCCATTGTATGGTGTCTGTTTAAATGGTCCGGTGTCACATTTAATATTGCTGTAACTTTCGGATGAAATTCGTTAGTACTCTCTAACTGGAAACTGCTTATCTCAGCAACTATAACGGAATTCTCTTTTAACTCATTTACAACCTGTGTATATGGAATTCCGATATTTCCAACTACAAATGTGCTGTCAAAATAAGCTTTCATTATAGCACCTGTCAGTGCTGTTGTTGTTGTTTTACCATTAGTACCTGTAATTCCGACAACAGTTCCCTTACCTAAAAGATATGCCAGTTCTATCTCTCCGATAACAGGAATATTTTTTTCTTTTAAAGAGATGACAAGCTCTGAATCCATCGGAACACCCGGACTTACAACTGCGGCCTGTATTTCACTGAAAATATTATCATGAATTTTTCCTATAACAATCTGTATATTGTCAGTATTGTCTAACTTTTTTTCTATATCTTCTGCGACAGCTTTTTCATTTCCATCAAATAAAATAAGCTGATTTTCTTTTTGCAGAAGCTTTGCAGCTGCAATGCCGCTTATACCGGTTCCGACAATAAGTATTTTTTTTCCTTTTAATTCCATCTTTTATTCCTCTTTTCACTTTTATTTCAACACAGCAATAAAATAATTACACACATAACCGCCGTAATTACAGCAAATAAGTCAACTACCTGTGTCTCTTTATATCCACACATCTCGAGATGATGATGAATTGGTGCCATCTTAAAAAATCTTTTTCCGTTTGTAATTTTATAATAACCTACCTGGATTATTACTGATAAAACTTCTATTAAATATATTAAACCGACAACCGGCAGAAAAAGCGGCATTTTCATAAGCACCGCAAATGCAGCAACCAAACCTCCAAGTGCAAGCGAACCTGTATCTCCCATAAATAATTTTGCCGGATACAGATTATAAACCATAAAACCAGAAAGTGCGCCTATTGCTGCTGCCCCGGCTGGTTCAAGTCCACATTTCATACCTGCTGATACAGCGGTAAAAAAACATAAAACAAGTAATGTCACACCACCAGCAAGCCCATCTATACCATCTGTAAAATTTACACCATTTACAGTTCCAAGAATCGCCATCATATATATAATGTCTGCTGATATTTTATTCAGTCTTATACTTCCCTGCGGCACAAAAGGCACTTTAAATTCAAATATATCAATTGAAGTTTTATTTAAGTAAAATAACAATATAACTGCGACAACCGTCTGTGCAGTCATTTTCTGGATTGGAGTTAATCCTTTTGTATCTTTCATTGCAACTTTCATATAATCATCTATAAAACCAATAATACCAAAAGCGAGCATCACAAAAAGCAATATGCTCACATTTGGATATTTGTCTATATAGCTAACAGATGATATCATTGTTGCAAATATTATTATAAGACCACCCATAGTAGGCGTTCCATTTTTCTTTAAGTGAGATTTTACCCCCTCTTTCCTTACTGTCTGTAATACATTTAAATGTTTTAATATCCATATTATGCATGGAGCAAAAACAACACTTATAACAAAAGAAGAAATGAGTGGAATTAAAATATCAGCACTAATACACATTTACTCTATTGTTCCTCCAAAGTTAAAGCCTCTGCCTCGTCATATTCTATATTAAGATAAGGCAGTATATTTGAAAAAATTTCCTGTGCTACCGGTGCCGCAATTGTTCCACCATAATAAATACCCTGTGGATTATTTATTATGACAAGGACGAGCACCTGTGGATTATCTGCCGGCGCAAAGCCTAAGAAAGAGGCTATATATTTGTTGGCACTTCTTGGAAGTGTCTGTGAAGTTGCTGTTTTTCCACCTACATGAAAGCCTGCAACATATGCCCGCTTTCCGGTTCCTTCTGCAACAACTTTTTCAAGCACCTGTCTTACTATCGCTGATGTTTCTTTTGATATTATATTTTCTTTTGTTTTATATTTAAGTGTTTCTACTGTATTACCATCACTGTCACAAATTCTGACACCAAAATGGGGAGTAATTCTCGTTCCGCCATTTATAATCGAACTTACTGTCGTTGCAAGCTGTAACGGTGTTATCTGAAATGACTGCCCAAATGATACTGTGGCAAGCTCCACATTTCCGACATTTTCTTTTTTATGCATAATTGTTGAGGCTTCTCCCGGCAAATCAACATTTGTTTTGCCAAACAACTGAAACTGCTCAAAATATTTATACATATTGTCTACACCAAGTCTTAAGCCGACTTCTATAAATACCGGATTGCATGAATTCATTGCAGCCTGTGTAAAATCTTCTGCACCATGCCCGGCTACTTTATGGCATTTTATTCTTCTGTCATCAACAATTTTATACCCCGGGCAGCTAAAAGTATCACTAAGTTTAACAACACCTTCTTCTAACCCGGCAGCCATTGTTATTATTTTAAATGTTGAACCCGGCTCGTATGTATTGCTTACACATGGATTTCTCCACATCTGGTTTAACAGATTCTGCTTTGTCTCGTTATCCACCGCTAACGCAGCGTCTGTGACATTCAAAGTATATGGTTCATTTAAATTAAATTCCGGTGTATTTACCATTGCGAGTATCTCACCATTTTGCGGACTCATCACAAATATTGATACACTGTCGGCACTCTTCTTTTTCAAAACTTTATCTGCTGCCTGTTCAACATATCTTTGAATATTTAAATCAAGACTTGTAACAACATCATATCCGTTTACCGGTTCCTGTCTTTCTTCTGCACTATCATTTATTTCTATACCTCTTGCATCGGTAAGTGTTAATATTTTTCCAGGCTTACCTGACAGGTAAGTATCATACTCAACTTCAAGACCGATAATTCCCTGGTTATCACTTCCGGTAAACCCTAAAACTTTTGAAGCAAGTGAATCAAACGGATAATATCTTTTGTAATCTTCATCTATTTTAACACCACAAAGTCCATATTCACGAATGGCATCACCAACGGATTTATCAACATTTTTAGCTATTATTTCAATAGAACTGACTTTCTCTACACGTTTTCTTACTTCTTTCTCTTCTTTTGAAAGTTCTTTTGAAAGAACCTGTATTACTTTTTCTTTATCTTCAATCTGACTGTGAATTACGGATATTGTACAAACTGATTTATTATCTGCAAGAACAACTCCGTTACAATCAAGTATTCTTCCCCTTGCAGCCTTTATATTTCTTTCTCTCTGATGAAGCTCTTTTGCCTTTGTTCCATAATATTCTGAACAGAATATCATTAAAAACACAAGTCGGCCAACAAGAAATAAAATAACAATCATTATCGCAACGAATACTATCATTATTTTTTTTCTGTTGTTTTTTTTGTTCTTTCTACCACCTTCTTTGATGAATCCATATTGCTTTTCAGATTTTTTTTCTTTTTTCATATCCCCTCTGACACTATTTAATTCATCAAATTTATTGTATGTGTGATTTTTAAATATTAGAACAACTTATGCCTGTATACTGTATAACATGAGACTGACTGCTTACTGCAAATACTTTAATATATTATGGACTTTTATTTATACAAGTTTTCTTACAAAATCCCAATGATACAATACATTAGTTTGCATTGTCCAGAAGTGGAAATGTCATATTATCATCAAATATTGAACCTTCGTCTTCCGTAGAACCTTCAGGCTGTGCTGTATTATCGCCATCCTGCGGCTGTGCCGTATTGTCACCTTCCTGCGGCTGTGCCGCATCACCCTCCTGTGGCTGTGCTGCATCACCCCCAGATGACTGTGTATCATCTGTTGTCATATCAGGAAATATGTTCATATATGGTAATACTTCTGCTAAAATATCATGTGCAATCTGCTGCGAAAATGAACTGTGTGCCTGGTCAGCAACATTAGGGGTATCAATTACAACATATATTGCAACCTGTGGATTATCTGCCGGTGCATATCCAATAAATGATACTACATAGTTCTTTTTCTGACGGTCAGATTTCTCTGCTGTTCCGGTTTTACCACCCATTGAATAACCTTCTACATGGGCAGTCTTACCTGTACCATTCATTACAGTCTCATACAAATAAGACTTTACTATTTCTGATGTTTCTTTTGATACAGTTTTTCTGACCAGATATGAATCTATGTTTTTTACCGTTGAACCATTTTTGTCTGTTATCTTCTTTACCATGTGCGGCTGATAATAGTTTCCACCATTTATAAGCGAGCAGAATGCTGCCATCATCTGAGTCATTGTAACATTATAACCCTGTCCGAATGAACTTGTTGCAAGCTCTGTTTCGTGCATGGTATCCAGTGTATACACAAGCGAACTGCAGTTAAATTCGCTTGGAAGATCAATATTAGTCTTTTTACCAAATCCCCATATGTTCTGATAATGGATAAAACTTTCAACGCCTATTCTTGATGCTATCTGCATAAGAACATCATTACATGAATTCGAAATAGCCTGTGCTATAGTCTCTTCACCATGTCCTGAACGTTTTACACAACGGATTGTATGTCCGCCTACAAGTTCTGAACCATCACATATAAATTTTTCCGTACCGTTTATTTTTCCTGTTTCAAGTCCTGCCGCAACAGTAAAAGGTTTCTGTGTTGAACCTGGTTCATATGAATCACTTACACAGAAATTTCTCCATATTCCACGAAGGAAATCCAGCTTTGCAACATTTACTGCTTTTTTTTCATCATCTGACATATCGTCATTTACCACATATAATGATTCTGCCGAAACTACACCTGTTTTTGTTATATCTCTTGGAGAATTTAAATCAAAATATGGAAAATTTGCCTCTGCCAGAATCTCTCCACTGTCTGGGTCTGCAATCATTACAGCAATTTCTTCTGCACCGTTACCTTCCCTTACACTGTTTGTGTACTGCTCATCAAAAGCCTTTATATGTTTTTCTACAATACTCTGTATATTGTAATCTATAGTTGATACAATGTTATTTCCATCAGTTGCATCTTTTACAACGGTCTCTTTATTTTCGTCATCAATATACTGGTATTTTCTTCCGTTTACACCGTTAAGCTCATCAAAATAATAACCTTCAAGGCCAAGTCCTGCGGAACTTCCGTCATCATACAGAAATCCTAGCACATCACATGCGAGTGTATTGAACGGATAAACTCTTTTGTATTCTTCTTCAAACCATACGCCATCTAACTTGCTGTCTTCTTCTTTGGCTTTCATAAGTTCTTCCGCTTCTTCGTATCTGAGCGATTTTTTCAGAATTTTATACTGTGAATCAGGTTCATTTACAAGATACCCTTCCAGCACACCCCTGTCCAAATCAGGATATAATTCACATAATTTACTTAATACAGGTTCTTTATTCGATTCATCAGAATTAATTGTTTTACAGTCAAATATAAGATTATACACTTTTTCACTTGTAGCTAAAAGTGTACCGTTTCTGTCTGTTATATTCCCTCTTCTGAATGGTATTACTTTACTATCAAGTCCCTGCGTTGTCTTTCCGGTATATTCTTCACCTTTTGTCTGCTGTATATAAAAAATCCTTATGCTGAGTGCCGTAAATATAATGACAAATATTATGTACAGCCAGTTAAGCTGTTTTAAATGACCTTTTGTAAATCTCTTAGCCTGTTTCTTTCCGCTTTTTTTCGCTGCCATATAATCACAACTTTCTTAAAATTTAATCCTGAGGAACATCTGAATACTGTCTTACAAAGTCACTTTCTTCGTAATCATAATTTACTATCTGGTCTTTTGACGGATATACCATTCCAAGTTCTTCCATAGCAATTCTTCTTATTTCATCAATATTTACAGAACGCTCTATTCTTCTCTCATAATCGTCATTATCAGCTTTTAAATCTATTGTTTTTGTATTAAGTTCAGCAACTGCTTCCTGACTGCTTGTTACTTTTGCTGACATTACAAGAAAACTCCCCATAGCAACAAACACTATTGCAGCAACACTTACCAGAAAGAAAACATAGCCTTTATTCATAGAATTTACATATTCTTTATCATTTCGTCTTCTTTGGTTAAATTCTCTTTGTCTGTCTTCTTTTCTCTCAATAGAAGACTTTCTCTCTACCTGAAGCTCTCTTACAGTATTTCCGTAAATATACAACTCTTTTGACTTTCCATTGTGTCTGCTGCCTGCTCTTCGATTGCTGTTCTGTGCCATATTATCACTCCTCACATTTTTCAAATACTCTTAATTTTGCACTCTTTGAACGACTGTTTTCATTTAATTCTTCTTCTGAAGGTAAAATCGGTTTTCTTGTTATTACCTTTCCTTTTGACTTATTTCCACACACACATACCGGAAAATCAGGCGGACATGTACATGGATTTTCGTTCTTTTTAAAATTCTGTTTTACAATACGGTCTTCTAATGAATGAAATGTTATAATACACAGTCTTCCATGCGGATTTAACAAATCTATCATCTCATCAAGACTTTGTTTTAAAACAGTTAATTCCTGGTTTAATTCTATTCTTATTGCCTGAAATGTTCTTTTGGCAGGATGTCCTCCGACAGCCCTGACTTTCATTGGAATTGCTGCTTTTATTATTTCTGTAAGCTCTTTTGTCGTTTCGATTGGTTTTACTTTTCTTGCGTTTACTATATGTTTTGCAATATTTTTTGCAAATTTATCTTCTCCATAGTCTCTTATCATATGAAAAAGTTCTGACTCGCTGTACTCATTTACAATATTCTTAGCAGTCATTTCCTGTCTTCTGTCCATTCTCATGTCAAGTGGTGCATCTTCCATATACGAAAAACCACGCTCTGCAGTATCAAGCTGGTAAGAAGAAACGCCCAAATCAAGCAGTATTCCATCAACTTTTTCAATGCCAAGTTCATTAAGTACATTCTTTATCTCGCAATAATTACTTCTGACAATAGTTACTTTATCTCCAAATACACTTAGTCTTTCTGTTGCTGTTTCAATTGCCGCATCGTCCTGGTCTATTCCAATGAGTCTTCCCTTATCTGAAAGTCTCTGTGCAATCTTTGAAGAATGACCCGCTCCGCCTAATGTTCCATCAACATAAATTCCATCAGGATTTATATTTAATTGTTCAATTGTCTCATTTAATAATACGGATATATGATTAAATTCCATTTCATTCTCCTTTTAACTAAATATGTAACTGTTACTTAAATCTCTATTCCTGATTCTGCAAGACTTGACATTGCTTCATCTAAATCAATATCGCAGTCTGCTTCATATGTTTCTCTGTTCCAGATTTCCACTCGTTCTAAAACACCGGCTAAAACAACCTCTTTATCAAGACCTGCGTGTTCTCTTAATTTCTGATCTATAAGTACTCTTCCCTGCTTGTCCAATTCACATTTTGAAGCACCTGTTGTAAAATATCTTACAAGCTTCTGTCCTGCTTTATTATTCTTTGGTACCATAGCAAGTTTATTTTCTAATTCTTCCCATGCTTTCATAGGTAAAATTGAAAGACAGTTTCCATCGTAGCCCTTTGTTATTACAAATTTATCACCTAATTCTTCTCTTAACTTAGCCGGAATTATAAGACGTCCCTTTGCATCTATTGAATGATAATATTCACCGCTGAACATACGATGTCACCTTCTTTCTTGCAATGAAGTTATATAATGTGAGTGCATTTACATAATAATTCTCCACATTACTCCACATTGTATACACTTTCCCCCACTTTTCCCCACTTAAACTATATAATACACCACTGCAATATGTTTTGCAAGAAAAATATTAACAAATTATACTATTGCTATAATTTACCAAAATATGCCAAAAAGCCCTCTTATTCGAGATTTTCTCAAACAAGAGGGCTTTTAATTGATTAATT
>CAJJNI010000090.1 GCA_905193085.1 uncultured Lachnospiraceae bacterium
AATTTAATGGCTTTAAATCTTGAAAAATAATCAAAATGATGGTAGTATATGGATATGGAGGCGATTTGATGAGACAATTTATTACCCCTAAATATACTACAGCAGATAAAATCAAATCAGTAAGAAAAAAGCTTGGTCTGACGCAGAAGGAATTTGCGGAGTTTATCGGCGTTTCTAAACCAACGGTTGAGAGGTGGGAAGTGTCGGAAAAGAAGATTACAGGTGCAATAGTTCTTCTGGTTCAGATACTGGACAGTAAGATTGCACAGTCGCTGGAGATACCGCCCAAGAAATATCCTTTACGATTATGGTATATGTATAAGGACCAGGTTTGTACATTGATAGATGTAGATGAGTTATCTCATTATGTCGAGATAGTAAATTATAATAATAATGTTTTATTCCGGGCGTTTGGTAATAATCTGACCCCCACATTTGAAGACTATCAGGAGTTTATCGAATCAAGATGTTTTCCGAGAGAAAGAGATAAGATGAAACTTATTCTTAAAGACTTAAATATACCGTTTTATGACCCAATAATGATTATAAAGAAAACAGAAGGACGCATGGCGGAAGATAATTTCTGGATAAAGATAGAATTATAACTTAGAACAATAACTTTGGAGGTGCAGCGATGGAGGTTGAATTATTTGAGCAGCATATTGTGACTACAGAGCGCCATTCTTCAAAAGGAAATCAGTTGAAGTGGAAAGACGGTGAGATTTGGTATAAGGCGGATTATACCGGGTATGAGGGATTGTCAGAATATATAATTTCAAATCTTCTTAAGAAATCAAGTCTTAACAGTAAGGAATTTGTAATTTACGAACCTGTAAATATCAGATACAAAAATAATGTGTTTACAGGGGTAAAAAGTAATGATTTTTTAGATGATGACTGGCAGATTATCACATTGGAAAGATTGTTTAAAGAGTTTTATGGAAAAAGCCTGTACGAGACTGTCTGGAAGATACAGGGTATCATGCCAAGATTTAAATTTATGATAGAACAGATGGAGAGAATTACTAGTATAACTGATATGGGGGTCTATTTTGCAAAACTATTTACAATAGATGCATTTTTTCTGAATGAAGACAGGCATATGCACAATATAGCAGTTTTGATAAATGAAGAAAAAAAATTTAAACTGTGTCCGATATTTGACAATGGTGCTTCATTATTATCAGATACAAAAATGGATTATCCGCTTGATGAAGATGTTTTTTCGCTGTTAAAAGAAGTCAGGGCGAAATCTATAAGTACAGATTTTGATGAACAGTTAGATGCAGCAGAAATGCTTTATGATGATACAATTAAATTTTATTTCACACAAAAAGATGTGAACGATTTGCTTGATTCTATAACAATATATGATAAAAAAGAGATAGAAAGAGTAAGAACAATTATTTTTAATCAGATGAATAAATATAATTATATGTTCCAAAAAAGATAAAACCATCAATTTGATTGTTATTTTGATTTTAAAACAATCATTTTGATGGTTTTTCTTTCGCTAAACAAAATGAGATTATTTTTGTGTATTTTTTCTATATTTGCTCATTTATAGTAACAAATGTTATTTATCGCAGATTATATATTTACAGTCCGATATTACATCTCACCATTTTTATATTTTTTGAGAATCTTCTGAATTCTTTCGACCGGGTCAAGAAGTTTGCTTATTGAACCGTCATGGTTAAGTGTATCAATTATGAGGGCAATGTATTTACTCATATCGCAGTTAATATAGTAAGGACTCTCTAACAACTCTGGTGTCTGATATACGAGGTTTGTTGTAAGAACTCTGTCGATAAGACCTTTGTGGTATGCATCATCAAATTTCTTAAGACCGTTTGTGAACAGACCGAATGTAGCCATTACAAAAATCTTGCGGGCTTTGCGTCGTTTTAATTCAGTTGCTACTTCAATCATGCTGTCGCCTGAAGAAATCATGTCATCAATAATTATGACATCTTTGCCTTCTACAGAAGAACCTAAAAATTCATGAGCCACGATAGGGTTTCTTCCATCGACAATCTTAGTGTAATCTCTTCTCTTGTAGAACATACCCATATCAAGACCGAGAACATTTGCAAGATATACAGCTCTGTTAGTACCGCCTTCATCAGGACTTATTACCATCATGTGGTCGCTGTCAATCTGAAGTTCTTTCTCTGTACGAAGAAGTCCTTTGATGAACTGGTATGCAGGCTGTACAGTTTCAAAACTGTTTAACGGAATAGAGTTCTGTACACGAGGGTCATGTGCATCAAATGTGATGATGTTATCTACCCCCATTTTTACTAATTCCTGAAGTGCAAGTGCGCAGTCAAGAGATTCACGGCCATTACGCTTGTGCTGGCGGCTTTCATACAAAAATGGCATGATGACAGTTATTCTTTTGGCTTTTCCACCGACTGCTGCAATGACTCTCTTTAAATCCTGATAATGGTCATCTGGTGACATGCTGTTTCTGTAACCACACAGAGAATATTGAAGATTATAGTTAGTCACATCTACCATAAGATATAAATCATCACCACGAACTGATTCATTGATGATACCCTTAGCTTCACCTGAACCAAATCTTGGAACTTTGGCATCTACAATATATGAATCTTTAAGGTAACTGAACACAGGAAGAGAATCGCCATATTCTTCGCTTCTCTCTTTGCGCCATTGAACAAGATAATTGTCAACAGATTTTCCGAGGCTTTCACAGCTTTTGAGTGGAATAAGTCCAAGAGCGCCTACAGGTATTGTTTCAAGATTTTGCTTTTTCATAAAAGTTGTCCTCCGTTAAATTAAAGATAATCGTTTCTTGACGCGGATATCATCGCCATAGAGTTTGATAATTTTATAGTTAAGAGAGATTCGTGAAGAAATTCTCTCTGAATATTTGTCCCTGAGATCATTCAGGGAAAGGTTAGTTGAAATAATCGTTGATTTTTTCTGTAAATGTCTTTCGTTGAGACATGTAAATAATGATGTTGCTACAAATGCATTGATAAGTTCTGTTCCCAAATCATCAATTATAAGCAGGTCGCAGGAAACAATGTCCTGCTGGATGGAATTCTTTTTGCTTTCATCCCTTGAAAAAGTTGCTTCGCCAAGTTGTGCAAATAATTGTGTTGCGCTAAAATATAAAACAGAATAAGACTGCTCTAAAATTTCTTTGGCAATGCAGTTTGTCAGAAATGTCTTACCGGTTCCCGGGTTTCCACACAATAACAGATTCTGGTATTCAAGTGAAAACTGGCGTATGAAAAGCTTGGCTGTTTCAACAGCCTTGGTTGCAGTATTTAACGGACTGATACCGGTCTTTGCATCTGCCTTGTCAGAGTAAAAATCAAGCCGGAAAGTATTGAAATTTTCTTCCTCCAGAATATCCTTTATATTAGATTGTGTATATAGCAAATCGATTGATGCCTGAACAAAACAATGACATTTGCTGCCATCTTTTGTGTAACCTGTATCTTTACAGTCAGGACATGTATAAACAGGTTTAAGATAATCTTCCGGAAAATGATAATCTGAAAGAAGCTTTTGCTTCTCTTTTGACAAAACATCAAGCTGTTGTTTCAGAGTAGTGATTGCCTGTGCATCTCCCTCAATTAATTTTTTGGCCTGCTTAATTGAAATATCGGCCACTTCGCGGTCAATTGCTTTCATGCGGGGAATTTCACTGTATACTTCTTCTTTGCGCATGTCCTGTATACGACGGTTTTTCGATTGCGTTTCATCGTATTTGCGCATTATTGCCTGGTATTGACTATTGTTTAACGACATATTTTACCTCCATTTTAAAGTCTGGAAAGCTGCTCTTCTAAAGCATCATAATCAGTTGAACGCTGGTTAAAATTATTGAACGAATTACCGGATACTTTATTTACATTGCTGACTTTAGATGTTGAAGGCGGTGTCTGTGAAGCGGCGGCTTTGCTCTGGTTGTGCAGTGCATCTAATGTTGCAATATCCTGTCTGCTTACAACACCGTTTTTGTACCAGTTTGTTATTATTTTATCTGCGTAAGTAAATGGCGCTGCCTGATTTCCTTTCTTCATCGTTCTTGCACATGCTTCAAGTACAATTTCCAAATCAAAATGATAGGTATGCAGCCATTTATTCATGTATTCAATTTCATTATCTACCGGGTAGCGGTCTCTTATTCCAAAAGCTTTCATAACCGTAAAATAATCTTTGTTGTGGGTATTGCCTTCTTCTTTTGCTTCGGAGACTGTCTTAATTCCCTTCTGTGCCCATGAAAGGGCAACTTTTTCAATATATGCCATGCTGCGTTTGTCATTTGAAACACAGTATTCAATAAGATATTCAATAAGGTCAGGTGAAAAATGCAGTGTATCATAAAAATAATAAACTTTCATTGTCTCATCTGGTGTAAGCGGCTTTTTCAAATATGTTTCAGCCATTATAAGAATCTCTTTAATTCTTGAATTGTCTGCAGAAGTAAAATCCATCTGCTTTGAAGGCTCTGATTTCATTGCAGTAGCAGTCTGGTAAGCATTTACTGCGGTAGCAGTGCTTTTCCTGACATGCATGGGTTCATCAACAGAGTCGTGTGTGTCATTTGCCGCTGCAATCTGAGGTGCTACAGAATTAAACGATGCAGGAGTGTAATATTTATAATTATTTTCACTAACATTTTCTTTCTTGTATATACCGGTCTGTGGCATTTCGTTTATTGAAATACCAACGATTTCAGAACCGTTTACGGCCAATGTAAGTAATTCCTTTTTCTCCCAGTAGCGTAATGCCCTGCATACATCATTTTCGGTAAGATTGAAAAGATCTGCTATGAGAGATATAGAGAAATTTTCTGGTGTATGGGCAGAGCATCTTAATAAGTATATATAAACTTTTACAAAATCACCGTTGGCTTCACTCATTTCATTATCTATGAAATTGTTTGGCAGCATAGTAAAATCAGTTTTCTGCCTTGTTTGTAAAAATAAATTACCCATAGTAAAAATTTCTCCTTAATATCAAGTAAAATTAGCAATATCAGTATAGCATATTAAAGAAATTTTTTAAATACAAATTTCTTATATATTTCTAACTGATATTGCCAATTATTTTAGCTGGTTTGTTAATTATTTTCCAAGAAGCTTTTCACCTAATTTGTAAATGTCTCCGGCACCCATTGTTATTATTAAATCCCCGTCATTGCACTCGCGAAGAAGAAATGTTTCTGCCTCATCAAAGGATTCAAAATAATGTGAGTTGGGGTTATATTTCTTTATTTCTTCGGAGAGAAGTTCTGAACTTACTCCAAGCGTATCTGTTTCTCTGGCTGCATAAATATCGAGTAAAAGCACATTGTCGGCAAGAGACAGTGCTTTTGCAAAGTCGCTGAAAAATGCTTTTGTACGTGTATAAGTGTGAGGCTGGAATGCACACCATATTTTATTGTGTGGATAATTTTTTGCAGCAGTGAGAGTTGCCTTGATTTCCGTCGGGTGATGTGCGTAGTCATCAATAATTGTGACATTTCCGATTTTGCCTTTGTATTCAAAACGACGGTCAGTTCCTGTAAAGGAAGATAAACCGTTTGCTATAGAAGTATCTGAAATTCCCATATGTCTGCATACAGCTATTACTGCAAGTGAATTGCTTACATTGTGTATGCCTGTGACGGACAGTTTGATGTGCAGCGTCTTTTCGCCGTTTTCAACCAAATCATAAGATGGGTGGCCGAGCTCGTCATAAGTAATGTCAGTTGCTGTAAAATCAGCATTCCCTGTAGAACTGTAAGTAGATACAGGGCATTTAAGTCCTTTGGTAATTTCTGTTACATTGTCAATGTCATTATTAATTACAAGAAGGCCGTTTTGTGGTATTTTATGTGCGAATTCCGTAAAAGATTTACGGATATCATTTATGTCCTTGAAGAAATCAAGGTGGTCTTCTTCAATATTCAGAATGATTCCGATTGTCGGAAAAAGAGACAGAAAACTGTTAGTATATTCACATGCTTCTGTTACAAATGAAGGTCCTTTTCCAACGCGGATATTTCCACCGATTGAATGGAGTATTCCGCCGACTGAAATTGTAGGGTCTGTATTTTCTTTCAGAAGAATTTCTGTGAGCATGGAAGTTGTTGTTGTTTTTCCATGAGTTCCTGATACCGCAACGGAAGTTTCATAATTAGTCATTAACTGGCCGAGCAGTTCAGCTCTTGTGAGCATAGGGATATTCATTTCCACAGCGGCACGAAATTCCGGATTATCTTTGTGGATTGCCGCAGTGTATACAACAGCGTCTATATCATTAGTAATATTTTCTGCACACTGACCAATTTTGATAATTGCGCCAAGAGAAGATAAGTGTTCTGTGAGAGGTGAAGAAGCTCTGTCAGAACCTGAAATTGTAAATCCACGGTCTAATAAAACCTGGGCAAGACCGCTCATGCTGATACCGCCAATACCGATAAAATGTAAATGGGCCGGTTTGTTAAAATTTATTTTATACATAAAAACACATCCTGTTCTAAAATTTTTGTTAAGTTGCAGTAATAGTATAACTATTTGCTTTAAAAATGACAATAGGTATAAGGTAAATTTTTTAAGTAGTAACAGTTAATTTATTAATAAGTAGATATATACTTATTGTGTGAATTGACAAAAAATGATTATTATTTTACCTAAATTATATTCACTTTCACATAAATATGTGTTATAATGTATTTAATATAAAAACAGCTTATGCTTTTCTGATTTATGCAGTAAGATACGATATTTGAGAGGCATATGTACTTTTTTAGTAATATAAATACAAGCTGTGTATATAATTTATAGAGAATATTTTTATAATAGTGGATATTCTTGTGTGAAACTCAAGCCTCAAGGCGCATCTATGTTAGTTTCATAATAATAAAAAGAGGTGATGACAGTGATTAAGAAAGAAATGATAGCAATGCTGTTAGCCGGTGGTCAAGGGAGCCGGCTTGGAGTTTTAACTTCAAAAGTAGCGAAGCCTGCAGTTGCCTTTGGGGGAAAATACAGGATAATAGATTTTCCGTTAAGTAACTGTATTAATTCAGGAATTGATACAGTAGGTGTACTTACACAGTATCAGCCATTAAGACTGAATACACATATAGGAATCGGTATACCGTGGGATTTAGACCGTAATGTCGGAGGTGTCACTGTTTTACCACCATACGAAAAGAGCAACAGCAGTGAATGGTATACGGGTACTGCTAACGCAATATTCCAGAATCTTGATTATATGGAAACATATAATCCTGATTATGTACTTATCTTATCAGGAGACCATATATATAAGATGGATTATGAGGTTATGCTTGATTTCCATAAGGCTAAGAATGCAGATGTAACAATTGCAGTTATGCCTGTTCCTATAGAAGAAGCTTCTCGTTTTGGTATAGTGGTATCTGATGAGAACAGCCAGATTCAGGAATTTGAAGAGAAACCGGAGCATCCGAGCAGCAATCTTGCATCTATGGGTATATACATATTTAGCTGGAAGGTGTTAAAAGAAGCACTTCTTACAATGAAGAATCAGAGTAACTGTGATTTTGGTATGCATATTATTCCATATTGCCATGAAAAGGGAATGAAAATGTTTTCATATGAATACAATGGCTATTGGAAAGATGTAGGAACGCTTGGTTCGTATTGGGAAGCTAATATGGAGCTTATCGATATAATTCCTGAGTTTAATCTTTATGAGGAATTCTGGAAAATTTATACTAAGAGTGATATACTTCCACCGCAATACATCAGCAGCGATGCTAAGATTGACAGAAGTATTATAGGTGAAGGATGTCTTATCTGTGGAGAAGTATATAATTCGGTAATCAGTGCCGGGGTAACAATTAAGAAAGGTGCTGTTGTAAGAGATTCAATTATAATGCAGAATACTGTAATTGGTGAAGATTGTGTTATAGAGAAATCAATAATTGCCGAGAATGTTACGGTTGGTGCCGGATGTCAGATTGGTATGGGCGAGGAGAAAGAAAGCAAGCTTTCTAAGAAGATTTATGCCTTTGGACTTGCCACTATAGGAGAAAATTCAGTAATACCGCCTTCAGTTACGATAGGTAAGAATACCGCTATTTTTGGAGAAACGGTTGCTGAGGACTATCCTGATGGATTATTAGACAGCGGAGAATACATTATTAAGGCAGGTGAGGTATAGTGAAAGCGATAGGAATTATTTTAGCAGGTGGTAACAGTAATCGTATGAAAGAGCTGTCAAGAAAAAGAGCAGTTGCAGCTATGCCGATTGCAGGAAGTTACCGCAGTATAGATTTTACACTTAGTAATATGTCAAATTCCCATATACGAAAAGTTGCTGTATTTACACAATATAATGCACGCTCATTGAATGAACATTTAAGTTCCTCAAAATGGTGGGATTTTGGAAGAAAACAGGGCGGATTGTATGTATTTACTCCTACAATTACAATGGATAACAGCAATTGGTATTTAGGAACAGCCGATTCAATATATCAGAATCTCCAGTTCTTAAAAGAAAGTCATGAACCATATGTAATAATTGCTACCGGTGACGGTGTATATAAGATGGATTACAATGATGTTCTTGAATATCATATTCAGAAGAAAGCTGATATTACAGTTGTAGTAAAAGAAATGCCTGTAGGTGAAGATGTTACAAGATTTGGTGTTGTCAAACTTAATGAAGATTATCGTATTCAGGAATTTGAAGAGAAACCGCTCGTTGCCACTTCCAATCTTGTATCAACAGGTGTTTATGTAATAAGACGACGCCAGCTTATTGAGCTTATTGAAAAATGTGCGATGGAGAATCGTCATGATTTTGTTC
>CAJJNI010000091.1 GCA_905193085.1 uncultured Lachnospiraceae bacterium
GAGCAATCAGGGTACATATGTCTTCACTTAGAAAAAAGCTTAAGGCGAAGCTGGGCTATGACCCAATTCTGAACAAGGTAGGAGAGGGCTATAAAATAAGAGAGGAGTCTGATAGATGAAAAAAATGTCACTGCAGTGGAGACTCACATGTATAACTACATTGTGTATTGCTGTTATATGTGGATGCCTGACTATGTTTGTCTATAAAAATGGTGTGCATTATATTGATTCCCAACAGGATGCTGTAGAGTCTCAGGGAGATGTCCAAGGGTACGAATCCGATGAAATATATATCAGTATCCCTGATGATAAGTGGAATGAGTTTGCAGAAGAATTTTCAGTCCAGGTGTACAATAATAAGGCTGATTACAAAAGAAACAGCCTGATAATTACAGTTTTGCTGGCATTTATGGCAGGCGTTGCCACTTATTTTATAATTGGGCATGCACTCAGACCTATCAGGGAGTTCTCTGATAAAATTGAAGAAGTGCAGGCTCAAAATCTGTCTGATTCACATATAGAAGAAAATAGTGTTAAAGAACTGAACCAGCTTAGTATTTCATATAATAAGATGCTTGAACGCCTGTCGGATGCATTCGAGATACAGAGACAGTTTACTGCAAATGCAGCACATGAGCTCCGTACGCCTTTAGCACTAATGCAAGTGCAGCTTGATTTATACAATTCTACCGGGCATCCGGGGAATGATGCAGACACATTACAGACGATAAAGATGGTTACGGAACAAAATGACAAACTAAACAGAATGGTAAAGACGCTCCTTGACATGAGTGAGCTTCATACAGTGGTAAGAGATGATAAAATTATAATTGATGCCATTGTTGAAGAGGTTTTGGCAGACCTTGAGCCTCTTGCACAGGAAAAGAATATAAAGCTCATTGGAAAATGTGAGGATACCACTATGATAGGAAGTGATATTCTTATTTACAGGCTTGTGTATAATCTGGTTGAGAATGCCATAAAATATAATCATTCAGGTGGACTGGTTACAGTAACCTCATATCAGAAGGAAAAACATGTTTACCTGTCGGTAGAGGATACAGGAAGCGGAATACCTAAGGAGCTTAGGGAGAGAGTGTTTGAGCCATTCTTTCGTGTAGATAAATCAAGAAGCCGTGAGCTTGGTGGCGTAGGACTTGGACTTGCTTTTGTCCGTGAAATTGTGAGAGTACATGATGGCAGCATTGCGATTAAGTCAGGAACTGCGGGAGGAACGATTTTCCAGGTGACATTCGGTTAGCAATCAATTTAAGAGAGACCAAAATTATATTAATACTGTTGTCCTAATCAGAAGAAATTACTTATTGTGCAATGATATGTATTTTCCCTTATTTTTGCCCTTGTGAGAAATCCGCAAGGAAAATAAGGGAATTTTTTATTTAGTCGTTGCCTGCTGCTTTATCAAGAAGTCTGGCAGAGTTCCGCTTTGCTTTTCTTGTGTAGTGCATGGATAATAGAACTGTAAAATAACTATTGACAAGTGACCGATAGGTAACTATAATAGAAGTGACCGATAGGTAACTTAGGGATAAAGTTAATGAAGGGGTAAAATAATATGGAAATCAAAGAAAAGAACACAAAAGAAAAAATATTGGAAGAAGCTTTGAAGCTATTTGCACAGAGTGGATATATGGGAACATCCATGAATGATATTGCCTCGAAGCTTGGAGTAACCAAGGCTGCATTGTATAAGCATTATAAAAGCAAGCAGGAGATATTGGATAGTATTATTGATAAAATGAATGATTTAGATATTGAGAGAGTAAAGCAATATGAAATGCCAGAAGGTGAGATATCACAGGTTATAGCTGAATACAAAGAAACAGCATTTGATAAAATTAAGCAGTTTACCAGGGTACAGTTTCTTCATTGGACAGAGGAAGAATTTTCCTGCTGTTTCCGTAAGATGCTCACATTAGAACAGTACAGAGAACCGCAGATGGCACAGTTATATCAGAATTACCTTGCAGGTGGTCCGTTATCCTATATAGAAATTTTGTTTTCAGGAATGTTAGAGGATGCAGGAAAAGCCAGACAGGCAGCGCTTGACTTTTATGGTCCAATTTTTTTGCTTTACAGCATATATGATGGAACAGATGATAAGGACCGGGTGATAATGCTTCTTGAAGAGCATATGGATCACTTCTTACAGGAAATGCAGAACAGCTGAAAGAGTTAAGCAATTTGAATGAAATATCAGAGCATAAGAAGTGTATGCTTTGTCCGAAATATGGAAGTAAAACAAGATTAAAATTAAGGAAAGATGAGGTAAGAGCAGAATGAAAGCAATCATATATATATCAAACACAGGAAGCACAGCAGAATATGCAAAATTATTAGGTAAGGAATTGAATCTGCCGGTACATAGTTTACAGCAGGCAAAAACCAATGTGCCTGCCGGTAGCGAAATCATTTATCTGGGTTGGATTATGGCAGGTGGAATAAAAGGATATAAAGAGGCAGCGAGAAAGTATAAAGTATGTGCAGTATGTGGTGTCGGCATGGGACAGACAGGTACACAGCTAAAAGAAGTCAGAGATAAAAATTCAATTCCACAAAGGATTCCATTATTTACCTTACAGGGGAATTTTGATGTGAAGAAACTTCATGGATTGTATCGTTTTATGATGAATGTTATGGTCAAAACTGCCGGAAAGAGCCTGGCAGCTAAAACAGACCGCACTCCGCAAGAAGATGATATGTTAGATATGATGGTAAATGATGGAAAACGGGTGTCTGCACAAAATTTAGGGGCAGTTGTTGAGTGGTATAAAAGCGTTAATTAGCAGGGGGTAAAAAGTATGAAACTTTATTTGGGAAATATGGTAACAACAGTCACTACATTTATGATTTTATCGTTGGTAGGATTCATTGGATATTCAATAATTAATAGAGGCAATATAAATTTCTGGGGCAGAAGAAGTCTTTTTGTCATGATATATGGCCTTATTATATGCTGCTTTGCAGCTGCAAGAGATGGGCTGGATAAAACGATTCAGTATACGATAGATGAAAGCTGTAATCCCGGTATATTTTCACTTGTGAGTGTTCCAAACATAATAGGATGTATTGGAGCAGCAATCATAATTATTGCTGCAATAGCAACATTAATAGCGAAATCACAGCACATGCGTGAGATATGGTTTTATGTAATGTCTGGTGGAGTGATGATAAAGGTTGCAGTTATGGAGATTGCAAGAATTATACAGGTGATTTAGGAGTGTTTTCATGAAAGAATAAACAGAAAGAATTTAGAGTAATGAAAACAGAAAGAAGTTAAAATTTGCGGAGGTAATCTTATGGAGTATATGAGGATAACAAGTGAAAATATAGATAAAGAGCATATTTGCTGTGCCATGTCGGGGAAGCAGAGTGTTAAGAAAAAAGAATGGCTGAAAGAACGTTTTGCAGAAGGTCTGGTTTTTTACCGCAGTGTAGAGCGGGGAAAGTGTTTTATAGAGTATATTCCTGCTGAAAATGCCTGGATTCCGATTGAAGCAGATGGATATATTTATATTAACTGCTTTTGGATTGCTGGAGCAATGAAAGGACACGGATATTCCAATGATTTGTTAGCTGAGTGTATTCGTGATGCGAAGGCACAGGAAAAAAAAGGCATATGTATACTTTCTTCAGATAAAAGAAAAAAGGAATTTTTGTCAGATCCAAAATATATGTCATACAAAGGATTTACTGTTGCTGATACAACGGACACTGGAATAAATCTGATGTATTTACCATTTGTTGAAAATATTGAACCGCCTAAATTTAAGGAGTGTGCAAAGTGTCAGGGTATATCAGAAAAGGGGTTTGTTATTTATTATACTGATCAATGTCCGTTTACATATTACTGGGTGCCAAGGGTACAGGAAGCTGCAAAAGAAAATAATATTCCACTTAAAATAATTCATATTACCGATAAAGAGTCGGCACAAAATGTGCCTGCGCCAGTTACAACCTATGCGTTGTTCAAGGATGGAAAATTTATAACGCAGGCAATTCAATCTGATAAAAAGTTTTTGGCACTTGCCGGAATAAAAAATTAAGTGGAGCAAAAAATAACCAGATAAGATAATTCAAATCCTGATTATAAAACAGACTCATGGCAGGGATTATTTTGATGTTACATACGGCGGACTCAAAAAAATAGGTTTTACACGAACAAAAACATTATGTTACGGTGGTGGCTGTTGTGATTTTCATTTCTTAAAAAAATAAAGTAAAATAAATTTAGATAAGGTTGGAGAAAAATTTATGCCAACAGTTGCATATAAGTGAACTTTTGAATGAACCAAGGGTAAAAAGAGATGTTAGAAAATTCTGACATCTCTTTTTTGTAATCGAAATTAATAATAAAATATATTTGAAATATTTAATAAAAATTTTTTTATGAAAATACTGACTTTTTTAATTATAGAATTGTTATATTATTTAGAAAACAGAAGAGGAGGCAGAAGCGTGAATGGAGTATAAGAGTGATTTCCTGTTGGTGCATTGGGCAAGAGCCGGAGATGAAGAAGCGTGTACAAAGCTGGTGAAAAAGTATTATCCGGGTATTTATCAGTATTGTCTGTTGCATATATATGATTCATATGATGCGGAGGATTTAACGCAGGAGATATTTAGCAGTTTTTTTGCCAGTTTGTACAGATACAAAGAATATGGAAAAGTAAAAAATTATCTTTATACTATTGCGGGAAATACAGTTAAGAATTATTACAAAAAGAAAAAGGATATACCAATGGAAGAACCGCCGGAATATGAAAGTATTAAAAATAATGTTGAGGAGGCCGGAATCAGGCTGGATATTGAACAGGCAGTGGGGAAGCTGCCCGAAGAGCTTAGGGAAGTTGCAATTCTGTTCTTTTTTCAGGATCTTAAACAGAGAGAGATTGCGGAATTGCTGGGTATCAAGCTTTCGCTTGTAAAATATCGGATAGGACGGGCAAAGGAACTTTTAATTAAAAATCTGGAGGTGAAAGAATGAAAAATTACGAGTATCAAATACGGGACTATAAAAAATTTGTTCAGGAAAAATGTATAAACGAAAAAAAAGAAGAGCAGACGATAAAGATATGTCAGAGCATTTTGACGGACCAGACATTGAAAAAACAATCATCAAGAGCTTCTTATTTTGAATTTTTATATGAGCAGTCAAAATTTATCAAAAAAAGATGGTGGTTTTTACAGGGCGCAGTCCTTTTATTTCTGTGGATTTGGCTTGGCAGATGCACAACTGATTTAAAAGATACAATGAGACTTTTGGGAATATTTGCGACATTATTTGTTATTCTGATTGTTCCGGAAATCTGGAAAAATCGGCGAAATGGAGCAATTGAAATTGAACAGGCTTCTTATTACACTTTGCGCCAGATTTGTGCGGCAAGAACTCTGATGTTTGCAGCAGCAGACTTTGTTATTGTTATGATATTTCTTGTGGCAGCTTACAGCGCAACATCAATTGCTTTGAGTGATTTAATTATTAATTTTTTGCTTCCGGTAAATTTTTCGTGTTGTATATGTTTTCGGCTGTTATATAGCAGATGGGAAAAATCTGAATATGTCGCAGTGCTTTTGTGTCTGGTATGGGGCTTAGTCTGGACAATGATTGTTGCAAATGATGTCATTTATCAGAAAATTGCGACTCCGATATGTGGAGCCATGCTGATACTGACATTTTCATATTTGATTTTTTGTGTTAAAAAATCACTGATATTTGATGAGAAAATTTTGGAGGATTACACATATGGAATTAGAATTTAGAGATGTAACAAAACAGTATGGAAAAGTAAAGGCTGTAAATGAAATAAATTGTGTCATGGGAAAGGGCGTATATGGACTTCTTGGAGTAAATGGAGCAGGAAAAACTACATTAATGCGCATGTTATGCACAATTATACAACCGTCACATGGACAAATATTACTAAATGGCAAAGATATATGGAAAATGGGTGGAGATTACAGAGAAATTCTTGGTTATCTGCCACAGGATTTTGGGTATTATCCAGACTTAAGTGTGTACGATTATATGATGTACATTTCATCAATAAAAGGATTGAAAGCAGCATTTGCAGGAAAGAAGGTTAAACAGTTATTAAAACAGGTAGGAATAGAGAAATTCAGTAAACGAAAAATGAAGAATTTATCGGGGGGCATGGTCAGAAGAGTGGGAATTGCACAGGCAATGTTAAACAATCCTAAAATTCTTGTTTTGGACGAGCCTACAGTAGGACTTGATCCAAATGAAAGAGTGCGTTTCCGTAATTTGATCAGTGAACTGTCTGAAGAACGCCTGGTTCTGTTGTCAACACACATTGTGTCAGATATAGAATATATTGCAAATGATATTATGTTGATGAAAGAGGGAAAACTTTTTTATACTGGTTCGGAAGAAGATTTATTGTTGTCCATGAAAGAAAGAGTATGGCTGTGTGAAGTACCGAGAAATATGGTGGAGCAATATAGAAAAATGTTTCTGGTTGGAAATATCAGGACAACACAGGCCGGAGCTGAACTTAGAATAATTTCCAGAGAAAAACCTGCAGAAGATGCAATACCTGTAGAAAAAAAATTGGAAGATGTTTTTTTACTTTATTTTGGAGAAAAATCGGAGGACTCATATGATGCTTAAATTAGAATTAAAACGAATTTTTTCAAAGAAAATAAATGTGCTTGCAATTGGAGTTGCATTAATACTTTCTGTAATTTTCAGTGGATTTGCAGTTACAAGTAATCGTTATGTAGATGAAAACGGAAATGTCAGCACCGGAGTCTGGGCAGTAAGAAAGCTTACCGATAACAGACGGGCATGGAGGGGTGCACTGACAGCAGAGAAACTGGCAAATGTTATTGCACAGAATAAACAGGTCATGGCACAATCTCAGGATGAAATAGATGCTGATTATGGAAAAATGCTGCAGCCGATTGATGATATCAAAAGTTTTATGGTATCGGTTCTGACACCTGATTCTGAATATGACGATAGTGTTTTGAATCAGATGTCAGATGAAAATATACAGAATTTTTATGGCATTTATCAGGAAAATATGAAAAAAATGTCGGAGGAATACGGACATACTTCGTTGCAGAAAAAATATTTGGAAAACAAATACAGCAAAATAAAATTGCCCCTGACATACGAGGCATACAGTTCATGGGATACAATGATTATGTATGCAGAAACATATTCCATTGTTCTGGCAATTATAGTCGGTTTTATTTGTGCCGGAATATTTGCAGATGATTTTCAGACAAAGGCAGATACAGTATTTTTTGCCACAAAGTACGGGCGGACAAAAGCGGTTAAAACAAAAATAGTTGCCGGCATTGCTACGACAACTGTAGTTTACTGGTCTGGTATTGCATTGCTTAGCATTATTTGTTTTGGAATCATGGGAATCAGTGGTATAAATACGCCTTATCAGATGTCTCAGGCGTACAGTATTTATATTATGACATACGGACAATATTATTTGCTGACAGTGGTATGTGGATATATTGCAAGCCTATTGACCGCAACATTATCCATGTTTGTTGCTGCAAAAATGCATACAGTAAGTGTCGCAGTTTGTATTCCGTTTTTCCTGTACTGTTTATTGCCATTTATAGGTCGGGCACTTTCAAGATATACAACAATCTTCAACCTTGTACCAACAATTTTGACGAATGTAGAGGCAAGTGCAAGAGCTCCGCTTGTATATCAGATTGGAAATCATGTATTTCGGCAAATTCCACTTGTAATGGTAATTTATACATCAGTTGCAATCGTGTTAATACCGTTCATTTATAGAAGTTTTCACAGATATGGGAGAAAGCAGTAATGGAACAGAGGCTAACATAAATATTGAATAATGTATTAGAAAAATGTAGGTTAACATAAATATCAAATAATGTATTAGCGAAGCAGAGGTTAACCTAAATATTAAATAATGAGTATACTATATTAATAATTTACTTCATTAAAAAATCAGATAAAGTAATTTTATTTAAATTCGTGACATACAATATAACAATGTGATTTTATGCTAAAAATTTAAAGTAAGAATTTTAGTAGTGTTAGTTAATTAGTGTGAGCAAATTAGAACAAATTATGGTTATATACAGGCAGGTTCGTTTGATAAAAAATCGGACTATGCCTGTATTTTTATGTATAAAATAAAATAAAGGATAATAGTAATTACAAACATACCATTAATTTATATCTTGTAGTACCGTACTTGGAACTGTTTAGAGAGATTAAACAAGGGTAAAATTATATATAGTAGGTTACCTTTGGGAGGATCTGTATGAGCAGGCTGAAAGAAAATATCAGAATAAAGAAGATAAGGGAAGATTTGGGATATACACAGGAACAGTTTGCGGAATTTTTAGAGATGTCTTTATCAGGATATAAAAAGCTTGAAAGTGGAGATGTTAATCTTACCGTGGACAAATTATATATGCTGAATAAGAAATTTGGCTTATCAGCCGATTATATTTTATTTGATGAAAAGGCAGAGTCAGGCGATGTGTGGATGGAAATCTGTAAATTACCTAAGGTTGAAAAATGGTACATGCTTATGAGGTTATATGCCTATTTATCTGCAAGAACAGAGGGAGAAATGCTAATCAGAGAATTGATGGAAAAGGTCGATGAATCAGTTGATTCTTTTTTACAATATACAGATGGGGAGTAATTATGAGAAGAATACTTATACTGGAAGATA
>CAJJNI010000092.1 GCA_905193085.1 uncultured Lachnospiraceae bacterium
GCTCAATAAATATGCAATAATCTCCAAAAAGCATTAATCCTGAGTGCGAAAACAGCAGGTCACTACCAAGTACCAATCCAACAAGAAGTAACACAAACCCAACCCTGTCCATTTTAGTTTTCATTTTCTACACCCCATTTTCCAAAGTATTCTAAATTTAATTGCGCACTATTTTGTTTACAAACTAATATACTCTATAAATTAACCCTCCTCCCAGTCACTTATAATTGACATCACAATTATGTAAACCTCAACTTAACACATTACAGAATCTTACAGGTTATTTGAATCATACGCATCATCTCTCCTTTAAATTATTCACCGCCACCAATTTACACCTGCTGCCTTGTCAGCACATTAATTCTATTTTTATAGTATCACACAAGAAATAACTATGCAACCTCTAATTCTATATTTTTAAAATTTTTTCACATTTAAAAACCCCCACCACAATTTCTTGCGGCAGGGGCCAAATTAAATTTAAGAAAGCAAAGTTATTATTTTGCAATTACGATTTTAAGCTTCTTTCTTTGGCTTAAAACCAATACTTGTATTTAAAATAAGTTTATCAAATATCATAAACATTGCCGGAAGAATAAGGGCAACTACGAATAAGCTTATTATGGCACCTCTTGCAAGGAGTACACATAATGCACTAATCATATCGATACTTGAATAAAGACCAACACCAAATGTTGCTGCGAAGAAGCTCAACGCACTTACGATAACTGATGGAAGTGATGTGTTAAGAGCGATTTCAATTGCTTCTCTCTTTTCTGCACCACGGCTTCTTTCTCTCTTGTATCTGTTAGTCATAAGAATTGCATAATCGACAGTAGCACCAAGCTGAATTGTTCCAATTACAATTGAAGCAATGAATGGGAGAACTGTTCCTGTGTAGTGAGGAATACCCATATTTATAAATATTGCAAATTCGATAACCGATACAAGGATTACCGGTAATGAAATTGATTTAAGTACAACTGCTATAATTATGAAAATCAAGATAATTGATGCAGCACTAACTGTCTTAAAGTCAACATCTGTAATTGTAATAAGGTCTTCTGTACATGGAGCTTCACCGATAAGCATTGCTGATTTATCATATCGTTTAACTATTTCTTTGATTGCATCACACTGCTCGTTTACTTCATCTGTACCTGTTTTATATTCAGACATTATATACATCATCTGATATTTTCCGTTATTGAGAACTTCCTTAGCTTCATCAGGAATAAAATCTCTAGGTATTGCTGCACCTACAATTGAATCAAGTCCAAGTGCAAGTTTAACACCTTTTACATCTTTAATTTCATTAAGCATATTTCTTGCATCTTTTGATGACATATCAGCATCAGCAAGAATTACATGAGTTGCTCCCATATCAAAGTCTTCGTCAAGAGCAGCTCCGGCCTGAACACTTTCAAGATTATCAGGAAGAGTACCCATCAAATCGTAGTAAACCTGATTGTGATTCTGTCCATAAAATGCAGGTCCGATAATTACAAGGAATAAAATTATAAATATCCAGTAATGTTTTGTAACAAATTTTCCAAGCTGTAAGTTTGGAAGAAGTGAACGATGTCTTGTCTTTTCAATTGCCTTATCAAAGATAAGAATCATTGATGGTAAAATAGTTACACAACCGATAACACCAAATACAACCCCCTTAGCCATTACGATACCTAAGTCCATACCAAGTGTAAATGTCATGAAACACATTGCAAGGAATCCGGCAACTGTTGTAATTGAGCTACCTACAACTGAAACTATTGTCTGTGAAATTGCATGTGCCATTGCACGATTGTTGTCTCCCGGATATCTTCCTTTATTCTCTTCATAGCTGTGCCATAAGAAAATCGAGTAGTCCATTGTAACCGCTAACTGGAGTACGGCTGCAAGTGCCTGTGTAATAAATGAAATTTCTCCTGTTACAAAGTTACTTCCTAAGTTATATACAATTGCCATACCAATACTTAACAGGAAAAGTATTGGTAAAAGGAATGAATCCATTGTTACTGCTAAAACAATTGCTGAAAGTCCGCCGGCAATTACAACATATATCGGAACCTCCTGTTCACAGATAATTTTAATATCTGCAACAACTGCTGACATACCGCTTAACAGACACTGCTTATCTGTAATAGCACGGATTTTCTTAATTGCATCAAGTGTATCATCATCTGACATTGATGTATCAAATGTAATAATCATAAGCTGACTTCCTGAATCAGCATTCTGAAGTTCTTCTTTTACTTCACCTGGTAATACATCAATTGGAAGTGTAAGATTTGAAATTGAGCCATACCATAAAACATCTTTTACATGGTCAACTTCTTTAATTTTATCTTCAAGCTTTGATACATCTTTATCTTCCATGCCTTCTATGGCACATACCGAAAAAGCTCCTGTTCCAAATTCGTTTAATAAAATATCCTGACCTTCCATTGTCTCAATATCTTTCGGAAGGTATGAAAGAATATCATAATTTATTCGTGTGTTAAAATATCCAATTGCAGTAGGTATCAGAAGGAGAAAACTTAAAATAAGAATTGGAATTCTGAATTTTACTACCGCTTTACCGAAATTAATCATATTGTCGCCTCATCTCTCTAATGATTTTATTTACAATAGCTTACAAGTTACTTTTCTTCAATTCCATCAATCTTAATAATAAATTTCTCTGTACCACTCTTACCGTCTGCAATTCCACCATAAAGTTTATATTCATCATTTGCTGTTGAAACTGCATCGATACGGTCATTTATGCTGTTAAGGTCATCTTTGACAAGTGACTTAAGCTTGCTGATACCTTCGTCATTAAATTTAACCATACCATCTTTAAGTTCAAGTGCGCCTGACTGTAAATCAGTAGCTCCATCATCTAATTTCTTAATACCATCATTAAGTGTAGCTACACCATCATCTAACTTCTTAGCTCCGGCCTGTAAATCTGATGCTCCTGAATCTAACTGTTTTGCTCCTGACTGTAAGTCTGATGCTCCTGAATCTAACTGTTTTGCTCCTGACTGTAAGCCTGATGCTCCTGCGTCTAACTGCTTAGCTCCTGCATCTAAGTCTGATGCTCCTGCGTCTAATTTCTTAGCTCCTGCATCTAAGTCTGATGCTCCTGCGTCTAATGTTGAAACACCTGTCTTCAATGTTACAAATCCATTAAGAATTCTGTTAGTTGCACTGTCAAGAGTTACACAGCCTTCAACTAACTTGTGAGCTCCGCTCTTTAGTGTTGAAGTACCGGCCTTCAATGTTGAAGCACCATCTTTTAACTGTCCTAAACCACTGTCAAGGCTTGTGCCACCATCTTTTAACTGACCAATACCTGAATCAAGCTGTTCGCTTCCTGAATAAAGTGCACTCACACCGTCTGGAAGTGATTTAGCTGAATCATACATAGTATCAAGACCTGTATCTAACTGTTTTGTTCCTTCATATAACTGATTAACACCATCTGCCACTACTGCTGAACCACTTGCAAGAGTACCAACTGCTGACTGTAACTGTGTAATCATAGGAGAGTAATTATCTAACTGAGCAGAAACTTCTGAAAGAACTTCTCCCATTCCTTTTTCCATACCTGATTCATATGCTGAAATATAGATATTTGTAAATGCCTGTTCAAATACGCCCTTAATAACTGCCTCTAATACTGCTGTTGTCTGTGCATCCATTGTAACACCGTTCTGAGCCATAAGGCCTTCAACATTTGTTATAAATTCAGTTGTTGACTGTGCTAATGCTGCTTTACCTGTTTCATCATTTGCAAGATAATCTTTTATCTGTGCGGCTACAGCGGCTTTCTGCTCATCTGTAAGTGTTGATGACTGTCCGCTTAAATCAGGAAGTGACATGTTATTAACCTGTTCTTCAAGCTGTGCAAGACCTTCTGCAACCTGTTTAGCTCCTGAAACAGCACCTGTTGTATCTTCTGTTCCTTCATATCCTGCTATAATCTGTTTAAGTCCGTTCTGTGCTGCAACAATTCCGCTAAGTAATGCAGGAGCTGATGAATTTAATGTTCCAAGACCGTCCTTTAACTGTTCTGAACCGCTCTTTGCTGATTCAAGTCCACTCTTAACCTGTTCTGAACCGCTCTTTGCTGATGCGATACCTGTTGCAAGGCTGTCTGCACCACTGTCAAGACTGTCTGAACCATCTGCTAACTGCTTTGCTCCATCTTTAACACTTGAAACACCATCTGTATATGTCTTAACACCATCATATAATTCATTGACACCTGATGCAAGGCTGCCTGTTCCATTCTTGAGTGTTCCTGTTCCATTTGCCAAATCACCTGTTCCACTCTTAAGTGTTCCTGTTCCATTTGCCAGATTACCTGTTCCACTCTTTAATGTATCTGTTCCGGCTGCCAAATCTTTTGTTCCGTTCTTCAATGTATCTGTTCCGGCTGCCAAATCTTTTGTTCCGTTCTTTAATGTATTTGTTCCGGCTGCCAAATCACTTGTTCCGCTCTTTAATGTGTTGCCACCGGCTGCCAAATCACTTGTTCCGCTCTTCAATGTGTTAGTACCATCTGCTAATTTAGTGCTGCCATCAACAAGCTGGTCTGCACCGTCTGTAAGTTCGTCCATATCAGCATTGATATCGTCCATGCTGTCACTCATATCAAAATCATTCATATCAATAAGTGTGTTGCTGCAGAATGTAACTGACATTCCAAGACTGAAATCTTCAACATCGGCTGTTACTTCAAAGTAATCAGGAATATCTAAATCCATGCTGAGATTTTCCATATCATCAATTGCAAGACTGTCTGCAAGACCTGGCATTGCAACACCAAATGCTACTATGTTATTTCCTTCTGAAAGTACTTCACCATTAGAAACAGTTACATTCTTAAATGTATCTGTTGGAAGCATAAGTCCTGTTGCCATTACGAATGGTGTATATACTTCTGAATTTTCATTATCAATCTTTACTGATGTACTGCTGTTGTTAGTATAGTCATAACGAATCTTTACTTTACCAGATTTACCAAGTAAATCATCAGGTGAAATCTGTTTTCCATCTAAGTAGTAAGTAACTTTGACAGAAACAGGAAGTTCTTCATTGCTCTTGCCCTGATAATAAATATCAGAACCATTTGACTCCCATACAATTCCACTGCCTGAATTCTTATAGCTTTCATCACCTTTTACATTCTTGATGTCTGTAAGATTTGTTGCATCTTCAATAGTTGAACTGCCTTCTAAATTCTTAAGCCACTCACTTACAACTACTTCCTTTGTCTTACCCTGTGAATCAGCAATAACATATACTGTTTCTTCCTTGTCAGTTGAATCACCTGATTCTGATGAATTAGTAAGAGTATTCATAGTTGCAACTAATTCATCACCATTATCCTTACTGCTTTCTGATGTGCTTTCTTCTTTGTCATCTGAAGATGTACCTGAACCGCAGGCTGTCATACTGCATGCAAGAACTAATGCTGTACCAATCGCCGCTGCTTTTCTTAAATACAATTTTCTCCTCATTATAATGTCCTTCTTTCTTAAATTTAATTTATGACCAAAAGTCATTTTGTTATATAGAATATATTCCAAAACTGACCAAAAGTCAATACTTTTTTACAAAAAATTGACTAAAAGTCATTTTTTTATTGATTTTTTATTTTTTGTGGTATATTATAGGTAATATAGTTCAATAAGATATGCAAGTATCAGGCATAATTGTAATGTGCGGATTACATAACAATCCACATGCAAAATAGTTGAGGGTTTTTGCCCCCAACATCATGGTTATAGAAGTTATAGAAATGAAGGGATTGCATAATGGGAAAACTCGAAGAAAATAAAAAAAGAAAAAAGCAGCTTCTCCTTGACAGCAGTTTTGATTTGTTTATGAAAAAAGGCTGGCTCGAAACTACCATTTCAGATATTGTTAAACAGGCAAATGTTGCAAAGGGTACTTTCTACTTATATTATAAAGATAAATATGACATACGAAATAACCTTATATCATATAAAGCAAATCAGTTATTGCTCAATGCACATGAAGACTTAATTAAAAATCATTCTGAAATTACAGACTTGAAAGACCAGATTGTTCATATTATGAAATATATTGTTTTATCTTTGCGGGACAACCATTCTTTACTGAAATTTATTGCAAAAAATTTAAGCTGGGGTGTTTTTAAATCTGCCCTTAATACTGTATCAGAAGACAGCGACGGATTAAATTTCTGGGATTTGTTCTGGAAAATGATTCCGGAACAGTCCATTTCAGAAAATGAAGCAGAAATTATGATATTTCAGATAATTGAGTTAATTGGTTCAACCGCTTATAATGTCATATTATTTGATGAGCCTGTAACACTTGATGAATATATGCCATATCTTGAGCGTTCTGTCCGCCTCATAATGGATTCATATATTAAAGATTTAGATTACACACCGGTTAATTCAACACCTGTATTCCTCGATTAATTAACCAGACAAATATTACTCTGATTCAATTATATATGAAATTGTTTAGCATTATTTACTCTTATTCAATTATATATGAAATTGTTTAGCATTATTTACTCTTATTCAATTATATATTCAATTATTCAGCATTATTTACTCTTATTCAGTTATTTTCTGAACTTGATTATATAGAAAAACTCCTGCGATTATCTGCCTATTATATAAAGTAGAATAATTTCAGGAGTTTTTAATAAAAATATTTCTTGTTCAGAGATAACAGGCTCTAAATATTCTGACATCTCATTTAATTTTTTCTGCACAGTTCTATTAATATACTTTGAAGATGTTGCATATCTAATGGCTTTGATACATGCGCATTCATTCCAGCTTCAAAACATTTATCTGCATCTTCCTTAAAAGCATTTGCAGTTACAGCAATAATCGGAATCTCTTTTGCATCTGCTCTGTTTAGCGCACGAATTTCTTTTGACGCAGTTAATCCGTACATAACCGGCATCATAATATCCATAAGAATTGCATCAAATTTTCCTTCAGGACTTTCTGCAAATAAGTCAACTGCCTGCTTTCCATCATAAGCTACAGTAACTTTTGTTCCCTGATCTGTCAACATCATTTCAGCAATTTCAAACGGTATAGTAATCACAAATTTTGAACCAACACCCTTTTCACTGCTAACAGAAATTGTACCACCCATCTGATCAAGAAGGCTTTTTACAATAGCCATTCCAAGCCCTATACCCTGATATACGCTTCGTGCATCATTTTTCTCCTGTGCAAAAGTTTCGAATATATGATTTAAAAACTCCTCACTCATACCCTCACCTGTATCGGTAATAGTCCAACGATATATACAAATATTGTCATGTTCTTCTATTTTACTGACACTGGTTGTAATCATTCCACCAGCCTGAGTATATTTAATACAATTTCCATATATATTCAGGAAAATCTGTCTCAAATGAACCGGACTTCCATAAACATAAATATATGCTTTATCAAACTTATCTTCTTCATTTTTATTCTCCTTCAAATACCCTGTCAATCTCCTGCCAGTTATCACATCTTACAAACCTGTCATGTGGAAGTTCTGAGTCACTGTTCCAGGGACGGTTAAACACAGCAACCTTACAATTATCAAAATGTAAAACATGCTCAAAAGCCGCAGGTGAATCCTCTATTGCAAAATCGAATGTCATGCTGTAAAGCTTCTCTAAAGTCAAATTGTATTTATAATCATGCTTAAATGTTTCACGACCATATTTATCTACACAAAACAATGAAATTCTTTCTAAATTATGCTCATCAAGCCATTTTCTTGATGGCTCATATGAATTAAACGGTCTTCCGGTAATGACAAAAACCTCATGTCCCTTATCGACCCATTTATTAATTGTCTCCGAAGCTCCCTCTGTTTCCTCATAATCTAACAGATTCTCCGGCATATGTCCTGCTTTCATCAACTTATCATACTGTTCATCATTTAAATCAAAAGATTTCTGCAAATTAAAAAACTGAACCTGTCGGTATGGTATATCAATTCCAAATAATTCTTTCGCCAATTTTGTAAAATATTTTGCAGTTTCACATATTACATCATCAAAATCTATATATATTTTCATTAGTTTCTCCTAATATGACTCGTTATCCGTATTAAATTTCTGCATTGGTTTACATTTCTATAATTTTCTATACTGATACTATAACTATACATTTTTATTTACAGTTCCTGCCAGCACCCTAAAATAAAAAATGCAACAATGAAATCACATAATCATTGTTGCAAAAAATCTATGTTCCCTGCGGGAATCGAACCCACAACTAGCGCTTAGGAGCTCGAGATACCACTGTAAATACATACAATGATTCGTCAACCTAAGTCAAGGAAATCCTTGGTTTTCCTAACTATTCTGTTACTCCCTGTCAAAATAAGAAAACCTGTTTTCATCTCTGTAAAGCACCTTTCGGTGCTCGTCCGGTGCTCGGAGCACCCGGAGGATATAACCATTCCGTTCCATCGAGTTCACTCAGTTGGCCACCATTACGATTCAGCTTCGTAACAATGATCACTTGGTTTTCTTATTAGATTAACTATATTATAACGTGCTGTAGGTCGGATGTCGATGATTTTTTGACCATATTTATTGTTTTATATGTTACTTCTCTATTAGTTCTGCAAACTTGAAGTTAGCGATTTCTTTTTCCGGTATTCTCTGTCCCACGGATTT
>CAJJNI010000093.1 GCA_905193085.1 uncultured Lachnospiraceae bacterium
TGTATGAAAGTGACTTTGATAAATTGATGAATGATATGGAGAAGGATGGTACTACCCATTAGTACCACAAAACTTTTTCTTGCAGAAATATTGGCTGGAGCCTATAATTCTAATAGGTGGACTTGCAAACCATCAGATTATTATCTTCTGAATAGTAAAACAAACCTGCAAGCCACCAGAACTACACACAATGACTTACTATTCATTAGGTAGATAGATTGTGGAAACGCAACAAATGGGAGAAAAGCGAGCAAAGTATTAGAGTTGTAATAAAAGTTAAACGGTATAATGTCTGAAGAATTGAACTGCATTGGAGGAAACTATATGTTATTAAAAGAGTATTTAGAAGAATATACAAAAGAACAGTTGTTGGTTCAGGCGAGAAGTTTTGAATTAAGAAAATGTTCAGGACTTCGTAAAGCTGCTCTCATAGAACAGATTCTTGAATGTTTCTGTACAGAGGATATGCTTAGAAGCAGACTGGCATGTTTGACAAAAGAGCAGATGAGTCTTTTTCGTAAGGCATGTGATAAACCACAGGATGTTTCTATAAATGAAGTAGTGGATAGTATGCAGTTGCATATGTACTGGCTAGGAGCTTTTGAAGAAATATCAGACAGATTTTGTGTCTTTGAAGAAATATCAGACAGATTTTGTGTCTTTGAAGAAGTGTCTGCAGTTTTTAAACGAATTGATGATGAAGCATTTAGGGCAGAGCAATGCAAAAAGGGATGGATGATGAAATGCGTTCATTTTTTTATAAATTATTATGGAATTGCCCCAGTGGAAGTTATCTATGAGTTATACAAATTAAAGGTTAAGGATACCATAGATGAAATGATTGCTATGCTATGGGAAATGCCCGTAGATATTGTGGAATCGTGTATTTTCCCGATGAGAAGCTTGGGATTACAAGATTGGCCGAAGGATGACCCGATTTATTCTTCAAAAGGATTGTTTATACATATACCAATACTGGAGAATGATGAAGTCGGAAATCTGTTGGATAGTCAAATGGATAAAGATTTTTATATACCATCGGTACAGCAGATTGAAGAAATTTGTAGAATAGGATATGAGGAAAGTTCATTGGCGTATAAAAAATTACAAACATTTTTTATGCGAAAACTAGATTTACCATATGAGCAGGCTGTTTCGTGGTGTCTACAGGTATGGGCAAACAGCTACGATGGGGAATCAACGGCGGATGTAATTAGTAAAATGTCAGATGCAGATGTGGTATTTAAGAGTGAAAAGCAAATGAATGAGTTTGTGGGATTGCTTATGGAAGCTCATAACAACACAAGAATGAAAGAAAACAGAGGTCATAAGCCAAATGAACTGATAAGAAGAGAATTTACCGGTGGGATGCCAACAATCGTGCCGGGAAGTTCTCATGCGGCGGCGATGTTAAGAGATGCAGCTCCGCAGTTAAAAGAGATGGGGATACCTGTTGATTTAGAAGAATATGCGGATATTATATCTACTTCACTCTATCCTGATGGATTGGGAGGAAATGTTGTGAATGTAGAAAAGAAGATATATCCGAATGATCCATGTCCTTGTGGGTCAGGAAAGAAGTATAAGAAGTGTTGTGGCAGAAAGTAAAAAGCTCTTGCACATTCTCGCTATCAGAGTACTAATACCAGTAGGTACATTGATACCCATTCGTGATACCCGAATGATACCTGAAATTTTGACAACTGAAAATGATAAAGAGAAATAGACGATAAGACGCTGTTTCTGAAAGCAAAAATCTACTATGTCACAGGAAATAACTTAACCTGTAGGGAGTTTGAATAGCGGAATTGTCAAAGGGTAGGTTACAGAGTAAACTCCAGAGTTCTCAGAAGCGGCATATCGTGAAGGTTTGGTTAATGCTTTCTGTCATAGAGATTATACTGTAATTCAAGCTGTGAGAGTTGCTATTGAGGATGAGGGGTTAACAATTAGTAGCCCTGCAAAGTCAGCGTAGATTAACAATTGGAGAGTGCTAAACTTGAACAAAACTATAATAAGCTATCAGACAAAAGTAAAGAGATTTATAGATTTATTAAGAAAACTATAATCAGGTAATGGCTGTATTTATGTGATTACATGTATTCAATAGATTAATATAATTTATATATTACTAATTAGTTCTTGCGCAAATATAAATGCTTATGATAGGATAATATTTAAGAAACCTACCCACGAAATGGCATTATTACCAATCAAAATAAAGTGACAGTTACAGCTTATTATCATGTCGGGATATTTAATGAAGGGAGTAACCATGAGTAAAAAATATGATGTCGTAGCATTAGGAGAATTGTTAATTGATTTTACTGAAAATGGAGTTAGTAAGCAGGGCAATCCTCTGCTTGAAGCCAATCCGGGAGGGGCACCTGCGAATGTTTTAGCTATGCTAAGAAAGCTTGGGAAAAAGACGGTATTTATTGGCAAAGTTGGAAATGACTGCTTTGGAAAACAGCTTGAAAATACGCTCATTGAGGCAGGAATTGGCACAGATGGTCTGGTAAAAGATGATAATATTAACACCACATTAGCATTTGTTCATACATTACCGGGTGGAGACAGAGAATTTGCTTTTTACAGAAAACCCGGGGCAGATATGATGCTTACATCAAATGAAATTAATGAAGATTTAATCAGGCAGTCAGAAATTTTTCATTTTGGTTCGCTGTCTATGACATCGCAGCCTTGCAGGGACGCAACAAAATATGCAGTTGAACTTGCAAAAAAAGAAAATCTTCTAATTACATATGACCCGAATCTGAGAGAATCATTGTGGGACAATCTGGACGAAGCAAAAGAAATGATAAAATATGGAATGTCCATGTGCGATGTAATGAAGATTTCTGACAATGAAGTGTTATGGTTTACCGGAAAAGATAATTATGATGATGCAATTACTGCAATTAAAAATAACTTCAAGAATATTAAATTGATTTTGCTATCACTTGGAAAAGAAGGCAGCAGGGCATATTTGGGAGACACAAGTGTTACTGTGCCAGGTTTTATTCAGAAAAATACAATCGAAACAACAGGAGCAGGGGATACATTTTTTGCTGCTGTGATTGATTATATCATAGAACATGGACTTGATTTGAACGGAAATCAGTTAAGAGAGATGCTTAGACGGGCAAATGCGGCGGCATCTATTATTACTACAAGAAAAGGTGCAATAAGGGTAATGCCGACAAAACAGGAATTGCAGATGTTATTGAATTAAGTGGAAGAATTTTCCGACAAGTTGGGAAGAGTTTGTAATGAGGAAATATTTATGATTTCAAAATTAAAAAAAGAATTGTTTTCTTGCGATGAGATTAATAGTGGCAGACAAATTGAAATTGATTTAGCAAGAGCAGTTATTATTTTTTGTCTTTCTTTGATACATTGTATGATTGAGTGTACAAGTGATGAAGGGCTTACAAGAGGAATTCCATATTTGTTTGATACTATAATAGGTGGTCCGTTAAGTGCGCCCATGTATATGTTTGTCATGGGGGTTGGAATGGTTTATACAAGGAGCAGAGAGCCAAAACATCATTTGTTTAGAGGATTAAAGATTTTACTTACGGGTTATTTGTTAAATATATGTCGTTTTTTAATACCTTATTTAATAGGATACGCTATATTTGGAGAATATGATAAATACATAGAGCCGCTTGTGTACAAATTTTTAGGCAATGATATTTTGATTTTTGCAGGTATAGCAATGATGTTGATTGCTGTATTTATTAAATTTCAAATTTCAAATTGGGGAATGATTTTTGCAGGAATTGCTTTATCTGTTACAGGTACATTATTAACGGGTGTAGATGTGAAGACTCCGTTGGGAAATATTTTTCTTGGATATCTTATAGGGACAGAAGATGCTGCCGGAATGGTAATCTCAGATTTTCCTGTTTGTAACTGGCTGATATTTCCGATTTGTGGATATGTATTTGGAACTATACTAAAAAAAGTTAAGAATAAAAAAAGCTTTTATACTGTGGTGTCAATGCCCTGTCTGATAATTGCAGTTGTTTATTTCGCATGGGGAATAGCGTCTGGCTCTGGAATGTTTGGGGAAGGACAGAATTGTTACTATCATATGAATACAATTGACGCATTTGCAAGTCTTGCTATGACAGTTGGCCTGATTGGTACATATTATTTTATCAGCAGAATACTGTCACAAAATATATTGCAGGTATGTAAGGAAATTAGCAGAAATATTACATATATTTATTGCATTCACTGGGTATTGATTTCTTTTAGTGTCAATCTTTTGATTTATCAGATAAGAGGGACGCAGGAACTTTCGCAATGGTGGAGCCTGCTTCTTGGCTGTACGATTGGTGTGGTATCAATTGTAATAGCACATTATAACAGATTATGGAAAGAGGGTTTTAGAAAATATGAAAAAGTATCGTAAATTACAGAATACTGTATTGTTCAGCTTTTTGCTGCTTGCTCTGGTTTTGATAATTGTTATAAACATAGTTGTAGGGGTTCAGTATGTACAAAGGGAAATGAGCAATACAAAGAGAACAGCATTTGCATATACAAAATCAGTAGCGGAATACATAGATGGAGACAGAATCAAAGATTATGTAAAAACAGGGGAAAAAGATGATTATTATTATGATATATTAGATTTTCTCAATGCATATCAGGTTAATTCGGCAATCCGTTATTCTTATGTATTTGTACCGGAAGAAAATGATTTGATATATGTCTGGGATGCAAATATGGAAGAAGGAGCCTGCACACTCGGTCAGCATGAAAATTATATGCAGGGTGGGAAAGAAGCGGTAGAGAAAGTATATAAGAAGAATCCTGAGGAAGAAATATCACTCACAAATGATGCGACATATGGATATATTGCGTCAGCATATTCACCGTTATTTGACAGCACAGGCACTCCGGTTGCAGTAGTAGGTGTCGATGTATTTATGCCGGATTTGCAGAAATACATGGTGCAATTTCTTGTAAAAATTATTATCGCAATCATTCTTATAGTCTCGATTGCAGTTTATCTGTATTTTGTATTTGTAAAAAGACAGATTGTAGAGCCAATTAATACTTTAAGGAAAGCATCTAAGAGTATGGTTGAGAATCTGGAAAATGAAGAACCTATACAGATTAGCATAAAAACAGGAAATGAAATTGAAGAATTATTTGATTCTTTTAAGCTTATGTATGATGAGATAAAGGAATATATTGAAAGACTGTCATTTATAACAGCTGAAAAAGAACGCATTGGTGCAGAACTTAATGTTGCAACTCAGATTCAGTCATCAATGCTGCCATGTATTTTTCCGGCATTTCCTGAAAGAGATGAAATAGACATATATGCAACCATGACACCTGCAAAAGAAGTAGGAGGAGATTTTTATGACTTCTTTATGGTGGATGACAGGCATATTGCAATTGTTATGGCTGATGTTTCGGGAAAAGGAGTTCCGGCAGCACTTTTTATGGTAATTGGAAAAACTTTAATAAAAGACCACACCAAGCCGGGCAGAGATTTGGGAGAAGTTTTTACAGAGGTAAATAATATTTTATGTGAATCTAATGATAATGGAATGTTTATTACTGCTTTTGAAGGAGTGTTAGACCTTGTAACAGGAGAATTTTGCTATGTAAATGCAGGACATGAAAAGCCATTTATATATCATAAAAATGGTAAATATGAAGCTTATGATGTTAATCCGGAATTTGTTCTTGCTGCAATTGAGGACATCGAGTACAAACAACATACATTGCAGCTTAATGTAGGTGATAAGATATTCCAGTATACAGATGGCGTAACAGAAGCAGTAGATAAGGATAACCAGCTATACAAAATGGACAGACTTGATAATGTTTTGAATCAGAAATGTTGTGAGTGCAATCCGGAAGAAACATTAAAGCTTGTCAAAGAAGATATAGATGCCTTTGTAGGAGATAATGACCAATTTGATGATATAACAATGCTGTGTCTTGAATATACAAAGAACATGGAAGCATAGTTAAAAGCGGAAAAAGTAATGGCGTTGGCAGACGAATAAGTTAGTACGAGTGAGGGTAAAAATGGTGAGATACAGATGAATACAAAATGTTATATGGTCATAATTAAAGGTGAAGTAATGACATCTGAGATAATGTCATGTGTATATAATGGAAATACTCATAAATGGGATGTAGAATTTAACAGCGGAAAAACATATTCGTATGGATATTCGAATGTAGAAAAGTTGACTGACCCGGTAGTTTTAAATCCTGATGCATTTCAGATTAGCAGAGAAGGGCATAAATTTTTTTATATTGAATCTATACATGTATTTAAATCTTCATATGATACATATTGGCATATTTGTTTTGCTGATGGTAGAGAAAAAGATTATCCAGAGAGTGATTTAGAGATTATAAGTTCCTGCCTTAATGATAGAAAGTCAGCAAATGTATTTGAATATATAAAGCAAATTGCAGGTTTGAATTATTTTAAGCGTGAATCGACAGACGAAAAATTAAACTTACTGGTTAAAAAATTTGAAAAGATTTCTTTTGTAGGCAATGACGTGGCACTGGCAAAATACTTAAACCCATCTTCATTGCAGACCGGCAAAGTAAGTAAAGAGTATATACCAATTTTTCCATTTGGTTGTAATAACAGTCAATATAATGCTGTAAAAAGAGCTCTGGAAAACCAGATTAGTGTAATTCAGGGACCGCCGGGAACCGGTAAGACGCAGACAATACTGAATATTATTGCTAATATATTGATGCAGGGAAAGACGGTGCAGATAGTATCTAACAATAATTCGGCTACTGAAAATGTATATGAAAAATTATCTTCGTCTAAATACAATTTGGGGTTTCTTGTTGCAGCATTGGGAAATGCTGAAAATAAAAAAATATTTGTTGAGAACCAGAATGAAAATTACCCGGATTTTTCATTGTGGAAAACAAGTGAAAATTCTGATGTGTTGAAAAGAAGAATAGAAGTGCAATCTGTCAGGTTAAAAGTTATTTTTGATAAACAAGAGGAGTTGGCATGTTTAAAACAGGAACTGTCACAGTTAATTACAGAACAGAAATATTTTAATCAATATGTTGAAGAAGCTGATGTTGATTGGGAAAATTTAAAGTTAAGGAAAAAACTGTCATCTAAATCATGGCTGTCATTGTGGAATGAATGTCAGCTGGTTATGGAAGAAAAAAAGATATTTGGATTTTTGTTTAAGCTAAAGGTTTTATTAAAATATCGTATGATGAACAGGAACTTGTATAAACTTGATTTTTCAAAGTTAATTATAATTTTCCAGTCAATGTATTATTGTGTAAAGAAAGAAGAATTGTTAACAGAAATTGACAATATAGAAGAGATTTTAAATAGTATTGATGAAGATTTGCCTGCAGATATGTGTAATCAGTCAATGGTTTTATTAAAAGACAAACTGGCAAGAAAATATGAAGGTAATAGCAGCAGGAGGATATTCAGTGAAGAAGATTTGTGGAAAGAATCCAGTGAATTTTTGAAAGAATATCCAGTTATTCTGAGTACGACATTTTCATCAAGAAGCAGTTTAAATTCAGATGTAGTGTATGATTATCTTATTATGGACGAGGCATCACAGGTAGATATTGTAACTGGGGCATTGTCGCTTTCCTGTGCAAAAAATGTTGTAATAGTTGGAGATACAAGACAGCTTCCTAATATTGTTCCGAATGATATTAAACTTAAGGCAGAAGCGATATTTAACAGTTTTAATTTAAATGATGGATACAGGTACACAAAAAGTTTTTTACAATCTGTTTTGGATATAATGCCAAATGTTACACAAACATTATTGAGAGAGCATTATAGATGTCATCCTAAGATAATTGATTTTTGTAATCAGAAGTTTTATCGTGGCGAATTAATTATAATGACAAAAGATAATGGAGAAGAAGATGTTTTGTCTGTGGTAAAAACTACTGTTGGAAATCATGAGCGAAACCATTACAGTCAACGACAGATAGATATAATAAAAAAAGAAATTATGCCAAAATATATTTTAACTCCAGAAGATACCGGAATTATAACACCGTACAAAAATCAGGTAGAAGCATTGAAAAATGAAATACAGGATATTGATGTAGCTACAGTACATAAGTTTCAGGGACAGGAGAAAGATAATATTATTATATCTACAGTTGACGATGAAATATCAGATTTTGCAGATGACCCATATTTAATAAATGTTGCTGTTTCAAGGGCAAAAAAGAAGTTAATGCTGGTTGTAACAGGAAATGAACAGACGAAAGAACGGAATATAACTGATTTGATTGATTATATTGAATATAATAATTTTGAGGTTGCCGAGAGTAAGGTTTATTCTGTTTTTGATTATCTTTATAAACAGTATACTGAGGAAAGAATAGCATATTTGAAGAAATATAAAAAAGTATCAGATTTTGATTCTGAAAATCTGATGTATACATTGATAAAGGATATTATTTCTGATAATAAGTATTCAGGTTTTGATGTTGTATGTCAGGTTCCATTGAATATGTTGATTAAAGATATGGAATTATTAAATGATAGAGAGTGTGAATATGCTATGAATCAGGATACCAAACTGGACTTCCTGATATACTACAGAATTAATAGGAACCAACAAATATACTTACGAAGTAAAGGCGGGCATCAATCAGTTTTAATCTCCA
>CAJJNI010000094.1 GCA_905193085.1 uncultured Lachnospiraceae bacterium
TAATATGTATATTTTTTATTAAATATTATCACTTTTCAATTATCATTTCAATTATTTTTATATTTTTTTATTCATTTCCACCAAATATATTGGTAAATTACAACAGCAACACTTATAAATGATAATTTTTATCTTTTATTGAATCTATCAGCCTTAAATATTATCCTGCAGCTATTCTGAACTTAAATTAACTTTTTTCTGCTCAAATTAACTTCCGTCACAATTTTCAATATACAAAAAACCAGCTATTATAAATAATAACCGGTTTTTCTGCAATCAGTCTCTTAATCTAAGTTTCTTAAATCAGATTACTGATAAATATTTTATTATTATTGCCAACAACTAAGGCGACTGAATTAGTCAGTTGTGTATGGCATTAAAGCGATATGTCTTGCTCTCTTGATTGCAACAGTAAGAGCTCTCTGATGCTTAGCACAGTTTCCTGTAATTCTTCTAGGAAGAATTTTTCCTCTTTCTGATACATATCTTTTTAATTTATTTACATCTTTGTAATCAATAACATTATCTTTGCCGCAGAATACACAAACTTTCTTTCTTCTGCGTCCGCCTCTTCTCTTCATTGGAGAATCTGCTCTATCTGATTTATTGAATGCCATGATATTTACCTCCTATACTAATTAAATGGTAATTCCTCATCGATACCATCAGGGATATTCATAAATCCGTCACCTGCTGCCATACTTGGTTCAGGTCTGGCTGCCGGCGCACTCTGCTGATATCCACTCTGTTCTGAAGCAGCTTTGCTCTCAGCAAATTCCTGCTCTTCTACAACGACATCTGTAGTATACACTCTCTGTCCGTCTTTATTAGTATAACTTCCAGTCTGTATTCTACCTGTAATTGCGATTTTTGTGCCTTGATGGAGATACTTCTCTGCAAACTCTGCCTGTCTGCCAAAAGCTACACAACCAATAAAGTCAGCAGTCTGGTCACTGCCTTCTCTTCTGAATCTACGGTCAACCGCTAATGTATATCTTGCAACTGCTGTAGATGACTCACCCTGTGAGTATCTTACTTCCGGGTCTCTGGTTAATCTTCCCATCAAAATAACTTTATTCATAATATGTCCTCTCTTCTATTATGCTTCCTGTCTAGTGCATAAATATCTGATGACATTATCTGTGATTCGCATAAGCTCTTCAACCTGTGCTGGAACAGATGCTTCTGCATCAAACTGAATGAAGTAATAAAAACCTTCTCTCATTTTCTGAATTTCATAAGCAAGTCTCTTTTTGCCAGCCTCTTCGACATTTGTAATTGTGCCGCCGAATCTTTCAACTATTCCTTTAACTTTCTCAATAGTCTCTGTTCTAACTTCATCTTCAACTTTCGCACTGACAACTACTGCTAATTCATATTTGTTCATGCTCATTTACCTCCTTTTGGTCTCTGGCTTCCTGATTTCTTCAGGAAACAAGGATATTATCACGAGTCGATATTATACTATAATCAGTATAAAAAGGCAAGTCCTTTTTGGCATTTTATATTTTTTTTATTTTTTATAAGCTATGTGTGATAAAAATTCCTGCATTATTGCTGCTGCCGCAATTGATGTTATCTGTGTAGGGTCATATGGCGGTGAAACCTCCACTACATCATATCCTACGATATTGAGGTCTTTTAAACCTCTGATAATTTCAAATGCCTGTGCGGTTGAAAATCCGCCTGGAACCGGAGTTCCTGTTCCAGGTGCATAAGCCGGGTCAAGAAAATCAATATCAAAAGTTAAAAATACTTTTTTGTCACCAACTCTGTCACAAATTCTGTCTGTAACTTCCTGCATGCTCATCTGATGCATCACATGAGCATTTATGCATTCATAGCCAAGTTCTTCTGAATGAGCGCTGTCGGCCGGACTGTACAGACCTTCCCTGATTCCTATGTGAATTGAGTGTGATGTATCAACAAGTCCTTCTATTGCCGCATGATGAAATGGCGTTCCATGATTATATGGTTTTCCAAAATATTCAGGAATTGTATCGTAGTGTGCATCAAAATGTACTAAAGCAACAGAACCATACACTTTCGCACACGCCCTTAATTCGGGAAGTGTTATGCTGTGGTCTCCACCCATTGCAACAGGAATAACACCATGTTCAAATATTGGCAGCATTCCTTTTTCAATTAAATCAAATGACTCTTCAATTGTATTCCCAGTCAATTAGTGTCAATTTATTTTCATCGCCGAGGAAATTACCGGCTAAAGTATCATTATGGCAAGGCACTTTTATTATATTTTCTTTTTCAAACGCACCGACTATTTCTATAAATTTAGAACGAACATTTTCAAACTCTTTATATACTTTTAATCTGCCTTCATTATCAATAACTTTAAGATTCTGCCTAATCTGCTCTGCGGGCGAAAAATCATTTGCAAACTCAGCCTTACTTGTATGACATTTTTTTAATACATCAGCCGCTGCTTTTAATAACTTCATATTTGTTCGGAAGTCTTTTGCAGTCATAGTTTGTCCTTCTATAAATTCGCTTACCATAAATCCTGTATCGGGTTCACAAAAATATATTTTTGGTCCTGCGCCTGCGTCAGACATAGCTTTTGCATTCTGTAATTCTGCACTGCGGTTAATATAATTTTCTGTTCCTTCACCCGCAATGCGTATTACAAATTTTCCACTTTCTGTGCTTAGCACATAATTATGATTTGTTACACCGCCTGGCAATAAATCAACTTTAACCGGCTCTTTTTCCATACTGCCATCTCCTCGTTATTTTCCTGCAAGTTTTTTTACAAATGTTGCATCTATCATTTTACCACAATCTACATCTGCATCAATAACTCCCAGTTCATTCATAAATTTTTCTACAGTATTCTGTGTATATCCCCAATAACTGTAATCATCAGCCTCTGTAAATGCCTCGACTGTCTCAGCAGCATCAGGTACAATAAGTCCACCCATCTGTGACTCAAATTCTTCTACAGTTACATCCATTTTTTCTGCCATATATTCATTTGATTCTTCAGGATTTTCTTTCCAGTAATCCACAGCTTCATAATAACTCTTTACAAATGCTTCTACAATCTCCGGTTTTTCTTCTATCATTTTTGATGATGTTGCGACTATATCACTAATTAAATCCGGATTATCCGCAGTTGAATACAAGACTGTTCCACCCGCATCTTTTGCCTTTGAAAAATATGGGGCCCATATACATGCTGCATCACACTGTCCGGCAACGAAAGCATTACCTGCATTTTCAATTGTCATATCTACCATATTTATATCTTTTATACTCATACCATTGTCTTCCAATAATGTAAGCAAAAACATATGGTCAACACTGTAATTCTGTGTAGCTACTGTTTTGCCCTTCAAATCTTTGACGCTTTTTATATCCGGTGTTGCCACAAGACCTTCACAGCCATTAGATTTATCAGCGAGTATAACAACCTTTATATCTCCACCTTCAGCAAATGGAGCAATTGTTTCTCCTGATGCATATGTACAAAAATCTAAATTTCCCGCAATAAATGCACTTGAATTATCCGTTGTAGAAGAAAACTCCTGAATATCCACATCTAATCCATTTTTTTCAAAAATTCCTTCTTTATCTGCCAGATAAAATAACATAAAATCAGGCCATGTAACCATTCCGATTGAAACTTTTGTAAGACCATCTTTAGTCTGTGACTCTGACTCCTTGCCGCCATTACCACATGCAGTTAAAGAAAACACCATTGCCAGTGAACATACAATACTAATTATTTTTTTCATCATATTTGTTTCCTCCTTTTGTTTTTGTTACACGAATTGTAAACCTTGGAGTAACTCCAATGACAATAGTTTTTTTCTTATTTTGTAAACTTTGTAAAAAACGCACATTTTATTGAAACAAAGTATCAATTATATATTCAAAATATATTAAGCAAAAACCCCTTTCACTGTTTTTATCCAGTAAAAGGGGTACATATCAAACGCATAAATTTTCAAATGTCAGACTTTTAATCCTGGCATTTGAAAATTGCAGCATTAATTCAGTAAAGAGAGTTTATTTTATTAATAACTTATTATTCCAAACTGAGCTAATGAATAGAATACAAGAATTATTACCATACAAACAGGTGCAATGTATTTTATCATAACTCTGAAAATTTGTCTTCTTACAAAAGATTCTCCATTCTTTGTTACTTCGTCTTCAACAACCTTTGTACCAACAACCCAGCCGATAAGTATACAGCTTCCAAGTGCTACAACAGGCATGATAATACTGTTTGAAAAATAATCAAAGAATGTAAGGAAATCCATACCAAGAACTTTTATATTGCCTAAAACGCCATATCCTAATGCAGATGGAATTCCTAAGAAGAAACTGAACACAACAACAATAATTGCCGCATGTATTCTTTTTAATTTAAATTTGTCCATCATCATTGAAACGATGGCTTCCATAACGGATATAGAACTTGTAAGTGCCGCAACAAATACTAACACGAAAAAGCATGTTCCTATAACCGCTCCAAATGGCATAGAATCAAACACCTTAGGAAGTATCTGGAACATCAGACCGGCACCACTACTCTTAAGTCCCTCTTCTCCGCTGAAAATATACACAGCCGGAACTATCATAAATCCTGCAAGAATTGCAATTAATGTATCAAATATTTCAATCTGGTTAACTGATTTGTTCAAATTAATATCATCTTTAACATATGAACCATAACTAATCATTATTCCCATCGCGATACTCATTGAATAAAACAACTGCCCCATAGCCGCACATATTGTTTTTAATGAGAATTTTGTAAAATCAGGTAACAGATAATATTTTATCCCTTCACCTGAATTTGGTAATGTAAAAATAAAAACAGAAATACCTACTGTTATAACAAGCAGGATAGGCATCAGAAATTTACTAACCCGTTCTACACCCTTCTGTACACCAAATGCAACAACAAGTGCTGTTGCTATTAAAAATATAGCAAACATTACAAGAGGAGCTTTTGTTCCACTTATAAAATTATTAAAGTATGTATCTGATGCAGCTTTTGTAGCTGAACCTGAAATAAATGTAAGTGTATACCTGATAACCCAGCCACCGATAACACAATAATATGGTAAAATTATAATCGGTACTATAGCCGCAAGGTAGCCTAAAAATCCAAATCTCTTATCGAGTTTCTTATATGCTTTAATAGCACTTAATTTTGTTTTTCTACCCACACCAATTTCCAGCATCAGCAATGAAAAACCAAAAGTAACAACTAATACAAGATAAACCAAAATAAAAATTCCGCCACCATACTGTGCGGCTAAATACGGAAACCTCCATAAATTTCCAAGACCTACTGCACTTCCCGCTGCGGCAAGCACAAAGCCCAATCCTCCACTAAAACTACTTCTCTCATGCTTCATTATAATCCTCCTAAAACAATCTCCGAGTTATGAAACCCGTTCTATTTTTCATTTTCCCGAACAACAGTTCAGCAAAATTCTTTATAGCATATTGTTATATTATAAGATAACTTTACAATTTATGCAATTAAATTTTTAATTTTCCATTTAAATTCCATTTAAAAGTTTGCTACTTCTTAGCATAAATTTTTCTTTTGACAAATTATATCTGACCTGTTTTAATTTTGATAATAATAACAAGCCGATTTATATACCATATATCACTTCTATCACTTCTTTCAATTATTCTACCAAAAAAACGGCTTCAAACCATTAGATAAAACTAACTATTTGAAACCGAATCTATTACAAAAAATATATTAACCAGCATTATTCTTTCTGCACCATTGTTTAAACATTATTTTTTATCAGATTTTTGGTCTTCTTCTCAACCAGCTTACGCTCTATCATTATAATATGCCCACAACCGCAGCATTTTAATTTAAAATCAGCTCCAACTCGGATTATTTCCCAATCTTTTGAGCCACATGGGTGAGGCTTCTTCAGTTGAACAATATCGCCTACCTCATACTGTAATTTATCATTCATATTATACCTCTTAATCATACCTACACACTTTAATGTTTACATCTGCTTATTTAATATTTACATACTTATATTATAAAAATTCATATCTATACATTTATTTGTGATAGTACTTCGCCAACCTTGCCCTGTATTACCAAATCAGCCCCAACACTTAATGAATCAATATCTAAATTAATTAGGACTAATTTTTTTCCACTATAATAGTTAATAAGTCCTGCTGCAGGATACACAACCAACGATGTTCCTGCAACAATCAACATATCTGCTGATGCAATATGTGAAATTGCACCACTAATTGTTGCATCATCTAAACCTTCTTCATATAAAACCACATCTGGTTTTATGTCTCCTCCACAATCGCATTTTGGCACACTGTCACTGTTCAGCATATATTCAGCATCATATAATTTATGACATTTTTCACAATAATTACGATGAACACTGCCATGAAGCTCATACACTTTCTTACTTCCCGCCATCTGATGTAAACCGTCAATATTCTGTGTTACAACTGCCTTTAATTTTCCGGCTCTTTCTAACTCAGCCAACTTCATATGTGCTTTGTTTGGTTTTGCATCAAGGCAAAGCATTTTATCTTTATAGAATTTAAAGAACTCTTTCTTATGTCTTACATAATAAGTATGACTCAGAATAGTCTCCGGCGGCTCGCTGTAATGCATATGATAAAGACCATCTACACTTCTAAAATCAGGTATTCCACTTTCCGTAGACACTCCTGCACCACCAAAAAACACAATATTATTACTTTCATCAACCCATTGTTGCAGTTTCTTTATAGATTCATCCATATAAATACCTCCCATTTAGCAACAATTATGCAGCTACACCATATCACTTGTCTATTTCCCCGATAGCACACATCAAACATCCTCAGCTTAGCCCGCTATGCCTATGTTTTTTGACATGCACGCTCAGAAAAATATTCTATGTGAATGGTATAGTTATTTAGAAATCGTTATACTAGTGTGCTGTATCATTGATATTTCGCCAAATAACTTGTATAAATTTCCATCTGCTGCGTTGTCGTCAATCGCCGTAGCCCGCTACGACTCATTCCTCCGCCTTGCAGAACGAAAATTTATCCTGCGTTATTTAGCTGAAAGTCAGTGATACAGTACACTAGCATATTTTTAGAACATATTATTTTTTTAATATAAATCCCTTTTTATTTCTGTACCGTTTCGATAAGTCTTCCCTGTACAACAAACCGGTAATCTGAACCTCGACTTGTGCATGTTGATAAAGTGACAATCTTATCGTCCTGTGACAAAGCAGAAACTTCTGTATGATATTTAGAAGCATTTTTAGCATTCTCTAAATATTTGCCATAATCCTCACAAGGTTCACTCCAAAATGTATATACATTCGCATCATCAGCTTTTGGCTCATAACATGAGAATATCATATATCTGTAATCTGCATCAGGTGTATAAATCCAAAAACATTCTCTTCCCAAATAAAATTCTGCATTCTTGTACTGTCCCATAAGACCAAACATAGAACCGTTTTTCATATTGTGCCCATAAATTATAGTATTCATATCGGAAAAATCACTTGCATTATTATGGTCCATAAAAATAGCTCCGGCCTTATTTTCCGACTTAGTAACCGTATGTGTAAGATAATATGAATTGTCACTTCCCTTTACAATAGGGTAACTTATATCCACATGTTCAAACTGTATCCAACCTACAACATCACTATTTGCTTTTTTAAGGCCATCAAAATCAACATCAACTTTATTGTATGGCATTATATTTCCATCTGAATAGTCCTCACCCTGGTCTTCTTCGTTGTCTCTGGCAACATTTACACTTGTAAATGAATTAGTCAGATTATCATACAAATCTTCACCCTGTTTATACTCCCTGAGAATACTTATCAATTGATAACCTGCACCACAAAATACAATAACTGCCAAAACAGTTATAACTATCCTCAGCTTTTTACCAAATACATAATTTTTTTTCTTTTTTGTTACCTTTTTCTCTATGTTATCAATATTATCCGTTGATACTACCTGTAAGCCTTCATCTTCTTCATAATCACTTATATTTCGTTTTTTAATTGCAGCTTTATTCTTATCTGAAAGCTGCAATTCCTGCTTTTTATTAGCTTTTTTATTCAATTTTTTATTTTCTACTTCATTATTATTTTTTTTCATTAACACCATGCCTTCCTTAATCAAATAATTTATTCTCATTATACATTTTAATATAATTGTTTTTACTGATAATCTGTAATAATTTTTAATCTTATGATTTAAATAATTTATTACTATTTTATTTTAACAAATATTTTTCATCTATACAAGCATCTATAAATAATTTAACTTTTTAGACACAATTTATAAATCTATTTCTTTACGCATCTTTATAGATAAACAGATAATATATTTGCCTACAGAAAAAAGCCGCCATGCAAGCAAATTCTTACATAACAGCTTTCTATAAAGGCGTCTGCCGGATTTGAACCGGCGATAAGGGTGTTGCAGACCCGTGCCTTACCACTTGGCTAAGACGCCACATACTATATTATATTACAAGCAAACTTAAATATTCATATAAAATGACTCCAAGGGGATTTGAACCCCTGTTACCGCCGTGAAAGGGCGGTGTC
>CAJJNI010000095.1 GCA_905193085.1 uncultured Lachnospiraceae bacterium
TTTTTAAATTCTGTAAGATTTCTTCTCCCCATTAATTATAAATGCATTTTTTATAAAATCAACCACCCTGCATCATAATTTGGCTCCAATTTGTTGCCAAATTGTGAAAAAATGCACAATTTGCTTTACATTCTCTTTTTATTTGTATATACTAATAAAAGGAGATTTGCACTCCAAAATGATTTACAGACTGGAAGTGAATTGTTATGAAAATAGAAAAAATCAGCAATAATCAAATCCGCTGCACTCTTACCAAGCAGGATTTGGCAGACCGCGAATTAAAATTAAGTGAATTAGCTTACGGTTCAGAAAAAGCGAAAAGTTTATTTCGTGACATGATGCAGCAGGCATCTTATGAACTTGGTTTTGAAGCTGAAGACATTCCACTAATGATAGAAGCAATACCGATTTCAGAAGATTGTATTATACTTACTGTAACTAAAGTCGAGAACCCGGACGAACTTGATACAAGATTTTCAAAATTCTCTGCCGAGCAAAATGAGAATGACAGCACTCTTGAAACACTGCTGCCTAAAGGTGCAGATGAAATTCTTGACCTGTACAAACGTATTCAGGAAGAGAAACGCCGCTTAGAACAGCAGAAAGATGACGATTTTGTTCCACTCGACAAAGCAATCAAATCAAAAGATGAGAAGAAAGCCAAAGAAGAATCTGCCGGCTCCGATACTTCTGCTGATGAAAGCACATCTGATAATGAACTTTCATTTAACATGGTCAAGTTATATGAATTTAATGACATTGACACAATCGGACATCTCTCACTTATATTGAAAGACTTTTATAATGGTAATAACTCCATTTATAAAGATGAATTTGAACACAAATATTATCTCGTTTTGAACAAAGACCATCATACACCAGAGGAATTCAACAAAACATGTAATATTTTGTCTGAATATGGAACACAGAAACAATATACTCTCGGCGCAGAGGAATTTTTCAAAGAACACTATACAATTATTACAGAAAATAACGGCATTCAATTATTTGCATCAATTAATTCATAATAATTTTCAGCATTTGAATTTTTGAAAAATTTTTTCATAAAGGTCTTGTTTATTTTTGTGATTTGTATTAGAATATGAACATATTAATAGAAAATGATAAATTTTCTTAACAAAGGAGGTTGCAACGATGGCTCTCGTAATTAATGACGGTTGTGTATCATGTGGTGCTTGTGCTGGTGAATGTCCTGTTGGCGCTATCAGCGAAGGCGATGGAAAATACGAAATCAACCCTGATATGTGCGTAGAATGTGGTGCTTGTGCTGCTACTTGCCCTACAGGTTCTATTTCACAGTAGTTTCAGGTAATTTTATAAGATTAAATCTTAATACTTATAACGCAAAAACAGCTCCCGCTAATCCGGAAGCTGTTTTTTGTTTTATGCAGACAATAAACAACTGCTCATGTCATCTATATATCAGGCCTTCTTTTTTCTGAAAAAGAATTTTTTCTCATGTGTTCCTTCTTCTTTTGATGCAGCAACTTCTTTTCTCACCTTTTGTCTTGTGCGTATCGCTTCATCAAGCTTTTTATACCTTTCATCATCACGTTCTTCGCTCATTCTCAACATATAATCCACATGTTTAATAACTTTATCCCCAACCTTTTCTTCGAGTGCAAAATTATTCTCCACCAATGCTTCTGTAATGGCTGATTTTATAATATTCTGAAATTGAATTATTTTCGTGCTATGCAGACGCTGCATCTGACTGTTATCCGGTACAACCTGTGCTGAACTGACAGTCTGCGGCACAGAAGAGTTATCTTCTTTTGTCTGCACGCTTTCTTTGGCCATTACTTCCTGACCCATTGCACTAACCTGAAAATTAAGTTCTTCCCTCATTTCAAAAAACTTGTCCACACTGCAGTCCTTATTTTCAATAAGCTGTGGCAGCAAAATTTTTATTGCCCTTAATTGAAATCCCTGTTCTTTTAGTTCTTTGATATTTTTAAGCAAAGCAATATCATCTGGTGTATAGTAGCGATGTCCCATCTCATTTCGTGCAATTGGAATTTCTAATTCTTCCTCCCAGTAACGGAGCACATGAGCCTCAACATCGACTTTTCTTGCAGTATCTGAAATCATATATCTGACTTCCTGCATGAGACTACCTCCATTGTTATATTTTGAAATGTAAAGGCCTGCTTGGCAGCCGTTTTCTTTTGAGCTAATTATAGCATATAATTAGCAATTTGTAATGCATTTTCGTTCGACAGCAATTTCTGACAAAATAAACATCTGAAGCTATAATTTAACTTAACAAAAATAAATACCCGCAGATATATTTTTTTGACAAAAGTAAATACCAACAGATACAATTTTTTTACCAAAATAACTACTTGCAACTATACTTATTTAGTATTATAATATAGGGCACAGTTTAATATGTAACTGTAATGATTACAAGGAGGTTTTTACCATGAAAACAGTAACTAAGGATATGATTATTGCAGATATTATTGCTATAGATGCTAATCTTGTAGGAGTTTTAATGGCTTCAGGAATGCACTGTGTTGGTTGTCCATCTGCACAGGGTGAATCATTAGAACAGGCTGCTATTGTACACGGAATCGACCCAGATGAGCTTGTTGAATCACTTAATGCTTTTCTTGCAAAACAGGCATAGTATAATATAGTACCGGAGTTAAAAGATATAAACCATTTTTAATATAAAAACTCTCCTGATAATACGAACTATGATATTATCAGGGGAGTTTTTTAATAGAACACGAACTATATCAGGACTAAGTTGTCTTGTACTTTAATCGTTAAAATTCTTCTCAAGATTTGCGAATTTAGTATATTCTGGAAGCCATTTTAATTTAACCGTACCGGTCGGACCGTTTCTTTGTTTTGCAACTATGACTTCTGCTATTCCTTTATCTTCTGAATCCTTATGGTAATAATCATCTCTGTATATGAACATTACCACATCGGCATCCTGCTCAATCGCACCGGACTCACGAAGGTCAGAAAGCATAGGTCTTTTATCTTCTCTGCTTTCTACAGAACGGCTTAACTGTGACAGTGCAATAACCGGCACATTTAATTCTCTGGCAATTGCTTTTAAATTTCGTGATATATCAGAAACTTCCTGCTGTCTTGACTCGGAATTCCTGCTGCCTGTCATAAGCTGAAGGTAGTCGATTATAATTATTCCCAAATCATGTTCAAGCTTATATTTTCTGCACTTAGAGCGCAATTCACCGACTGAAATTGAAGGTGTATCATCTATTATCAACTTTGAATGAGCAATAGAATCAGCCGCTTCAATAAGACTTGTCCAGTCATTTTCCGTCAAATCACCATTTCTTATCTGCTGTGCTTCTACAAGTGATTCCAACGATAACATACGGTTTACAAGCTGAACCTTTGACATTTCAAGACTGAATATTGCCGCAGTGACATTTTTCTTAACTGCAATATGCTGTGCAATATTTAAAACAAACGCGGTTTTACCCATTGACGGTCTGGCGGCTATCAGTATTAAATCTGATGGCTGTAAACCTGACATTCTATAATCCAAATCGATAAAACCACTAGGTATTCCCGTTATTTTACCATTTGCCTTAGCTGCTGCATCTATTCTTTCCAAAGATTCCATTACGACATCTTTGATATCTACATAATCGCCGCTGCTGCGCTCCTGAACAAGCTCAAATACATTCTTCTCTGTAGCTTCTAATATATCCTCAATATTTTCTTTATCGAGGTAACATCTCTCCGTTATTTTCTCGGTTGTAGAGATTAATTTTCGTAAAACAGCTTTTTCATGGACAATTGTAGCATAATATTTTACATTTGCAGAAGTAGGAACTGCATTTAATAATGCTCCAAGCACTTCTACACTGTACATTTCTTCCGGAACACCCTTTGCCTTCAAATGTTCCTGCAAAGTAAGTACATCAACCGGAACACCTGTATTATACAGCTCTAAAATTCCTTCATAAATTGCACCGTATTGTTTCTGGTAAAAATCATCAGCTTTTACAATTTCTGAAACTGTCATAATTGCATCGCTGTCCATGAGCATTGCACCTATGACAGATTTTTCTGCCTCTACATTATTGGGTGCAACTTTACGGATAAGTTGTTCTTCTTCCATAATAAGTTCCTCCCAAAATTATTTTGTATTTATCCTTCTGTTACTTTAACAACAATTTTGGCAGTTACTTTCGGGTGAAGTTTTATAGTAACTTCATGATTTCCCAGAGTTTTAATTGCTTCAGGAAGCTGGATTTTTTTCTTATCAATCTCAAAACCAAGCTGTGACTGGACTTCTTTCGCAATTTCTTTTGAAGAAACAGCACCGAACAACTTGCCGCCTTCACCGGCTTTTATCTTTAACACTATCTGTTTGTCGTTGAGTGATTCAGCCAGTTCTTTGGCATCATCTAATTTTTCCTGTGCAACTTTTTCTTCATGCTTTTTCTGAAGCTTTAAATCATTTAAATTCTTTGCTGTTGCTTCAAGACACAGCTTCTTTGATATAAGATTTCTACCGTAACCATCGCTTACTTTATATTTTTCACCTTTTTTTCCAAGAGATGTTACATCTTCTAACAAAATAATTTCCATGATTATAATTCTCCTTCCTTTATCATGTTCTTAATAACATTCTTAAGAATCTCACTGCCTTCTTCAAGTGTGTACCCTTCTAACTGTGCGCCCGCCATATTCTGATGACCGCCTCCGCCAAGCTTCTCCATGATAACCTGGACATTAACTTCATCGGCTGAACGCGCACTTATATATATTTTATTCTGATAATAAGAAAGTACAAATGAAGCTTTAATTCCCAATATATTTAAAAGTTCATTTGCAACCTGGGCACCGAGCACCGTAACACTTTCAACTTCTGAATTTCTGCAGATTGCCACAGCATATTTGCCCTCGACAACCTCTGCATTCTGTATAGCCTGTGCTTTTGCCTTAAATGTCGCCATATCTTCACGATACATTTTACGGACTCTCGCCACATCTGCACCACTTCTTCTTAGAAATGCTGCTGCCTCAAATGTTCGTACTCCGGCTTTACTCATAAAGTTATTTGTATCAATCATTATTCCGGCATACAGACAGTCGGCCTCAAGATTTCTAATCTTAACGCCTTCATTAAAATACTGTAATATCTCAGCAACCATTTCACATGCTGATGAGGCATATGGCTCTACATATGATAAAACAGCGTTATTTATTACTTCTTCACCCTGACGGTGATGGTCTAACACAACAACTGTCTTTACAAGCTTAAGCAGTTCCGGGCATTCTGTTATACTTGGTTTGTTGACATCAACAACAACAAGTACGCTTGATGAGTCAACTATTTCTACAGCCTGCAAACTGTTTACAAACATATCCTCCGGATAATCTTTATTTCCATAAAAACATTCTATCATCGGCCTTACTGATGATGTAATCTCATTCATTACAATGTGCGCTTCTTTATTAAGTACCCTTGCCGCTTTAAAAATACCTACTGCTGCACCAAAAGAATCGACATCTCCAATCGCATGACCCATAATGAAAACTTTATCTTTGGTTTCCATAATTTCACGGAGTGCCTGTGCTTTTACTCTCGCCTTAACTCTGGTACTCTTTTCAACCTGTTTACTCTTTCCGCCATAATAGTAGTTCTTCTCTGCGGTCTTAACTACAGCCTGGTCACCACCTCTTGCAAGTGCAAGGTCGCGTGAATTTCTTGCATATGCGTAACTCTGCATATATCCGTTATCAGAAACACCAATTCCGATACTGAGCGTAAGAGGCATTTCATTACCGATATTTACTTTCTTCACTTCATCAAGAATAGAAAACTTATCTTCCTGAAGCTGCTCTAATTCTTTCTGCTTGATTATTACAAAATATTTATCTTTTTCTATCTTCTTAACTATTCCGTCCAAATCGCTGAAATATTTGTTGATTTTACGGTCAACTAACGCAATAAGAAGAGAGCGCCTTACTGCCTCAACTGATTCGAGTGCTTCATCATAATTATCCAAATCCATCAATGCTACAACCAGTCTCTGGTTTTTGTTATATTTTTCCAACGCATTTATTTTAGTTACATCAAAAAAATAAACCGCAATTAATGTACTTGTAGGCTCTGTCGAATCAACTATAGAAGTATCATTCAAACCATCTAAAGTAATCTGATGCATAACTACTTTGTAATCTTTATCACCCATCTGAATTTCAAGAGTCTGCTCCTTCACATCTTCAAGCGGCAGATTTTCTTTCGTAATCTTGTTCGTTATGCCAAAAATACTCTTTCCATATAATTTATCACTATCAACAGTCTCACTAAATTTATTATTCCACCATATAAAATGTCCATCATTATCCACAAGGGCATATGGTATAGTGAAATCATACAGAAGCTGCCTCTGCACCTGACCGTAATTCGTTGCAAAACTTATCAGGTCATTGACAAGCTTTGGTCTGTCATGAAACATAACTGAAAGCATTATAAGCCAGTAAATAACAGAAAAACCAAGTCCCAAAATACCGGCCTGTATATCAATCACAAACAAACCAATCGTCATGAGCAGCAATAAAATACCGAGAAAAAAAACAACCTGCGTATATCTGAGTAGTTTTCCTCTCAATTTCACTTTCTTATTCATATCAAGTCTCCTATTGAATTGCGCATAATTACATTACAACAATTGTCTACCTGACCATACCTTTACGCACTACATTTGATTATAACATTTTTTACAAAAATACGCAAGTTTTACTCCACCTTTGAAATATGTCATAAAACCTGCGTCATTTTTACAATTTAAACTTTTTAACCTGTGCTTCAAGCTGTTCTGCCACATTAAGATTAGAATCTGCTTCTTTTCCAATCTCACCGACATTGGTTGTCAGTTCTACTGCTGTCTCAGTAACATTTCCAACACCCTTTGCACTTTCTTCAACAGCTATATTTACTGCATTGATTGTTTCAAGAATTGATTTTATACTTGCTCCCAGACTTTCACTCTGATTTGCAAATTCGTCCATAACCCTGCTTAACCTGTCGACATCATTCTGATAATTTTTGCTGTTATCAAGAAGTTCATCGTACCCCTTCATAGCAACCTGTTCAACAAAATCTGCCATTTTTCCGGCTTCGGCCGCTAATTCATTCACTGCAGTTATTACAAGCTGACTTACACTATTTATCTGATTTGCAGTTTCCTCTGAATCTTCTGCAAGCTTATTAATCTCCTGTGCAACAACAGCAAAGCCTTTACCTGCTTCTCCGGCTCTTGCTGCTTCAATACTTGCATTCAGGGCAAGTAACTGAGTCTGTTCTGTTATTCCGATAATTTCCTGTGTAAGACTGTCAATCTGCTCAACTGCCTTAGACTTTTCTATTTTCTCATCTATATTGGCAATCATATTATCCGCCTGAGATTTTGCATTTACCTGCTCATCTAAGGCATTCTCATATATAGACTTTGCATTTGCAGCAATCTGCTTTGCCCCCTCACTCTTGCCTGAAGCTGTATCAGCAATTTTATGTATTGTCGAGGCTATATTATTTACCGTATCATCTACCTGCTGCATAGATGCGCTTGTTTCTTCCATTGCAGCACTCATTTCTTCCATAACTGAAGATACATCTGAAATACTGTCTGATGTCTGTGTAAGTTTATTTACTACCAAATCAGATGAAGAACTCAGGCTTATCGAATTTTCTGATATATTCTGCATTATATTTCTTATATATTCAAGCAGCTGGTTTACATGCCCTGCAATAAGCTCCAGCTCATCTCCTGTATGAACTTCCAGTTTCTGCGTTAAATCGCCTTCATTATTAACTATATCAAATATTTTACTGTCAACTTTTTTTAATCCATTTGTAATTCTGTTGATAATAACTATAAGTATAATCAACGCTGCAACAAAACATACTGCTCCTATCTCAATTATCGAATTTCTTGTTGAATTAACTCTGCTTACTATATCTGATGCATCATAATCACAGCCCATTATAGCCACAACACTTCCGTCCTTACTTAAAACAGGCTTATACGCAGTTATAACATCTCCATCTTCTGAATGGTCTATCACATCCTGTGTTACACCATTACCATCAAATACTGTTTTTAACTCATCATAATTCTCATTATAAGAATCTCCAGGCAATGCCTGGTCCGAATCCTCATCCGTATCTACCGCATAAAATAACTTTCCATTCTCTTCATATATAATATATAAAAACTTAATTCCGCATATCTTCTTAACTTCTCGCAATTGTTTTAATATCGTATCATACTCCTGTGTATCTTTATATAATGAATCAAACTTATCCTGAATTTTACCATCTACATAAGACTTTGCAACATCTGTTGCAACTTCGGCCTCTTCCATTCCCATCTCTAACATTCCGTAATATACCTGGCGATATCCATTTGCACCTAATAACACACATACAATCAATAATACGAAACTTATTGGAATTATTATTTTTTGCCTTATACTCAACCGTCTTACTTTAAATTTCTGTTTCTCCAATTAAAAAACCCTCTT
>CAJJNI010000096.1 GCA_905193085.1 uncultured Lachnospiraceae bacterium
TTCAGTTGTAATCTTCCGCTCTGCTCAGCAAGAAATGCATTTATTTCTTTTTCTAAAATTTCTTTTGCCTTTAATTGCTGTCGTCTCATTATTTCAGACTGTTTGTCAATTTTTAAGCTGTCTATGTCATAAATTTTTACTCCGGCCATGTCTGCGATTTCTGAATCTATATCTCTTGGCACTGCCAAATCTACAAATACAACATTCTGCTTTATTTTTCTTTTTACAAGTTCTTCTTTTGTTATTGTAAGATTCGGACTTGAAGTGGCAGAAAAAACATAATCACAGTCTGGAATAAAATCGTATCTTTCTCCATAATTAATTCTGTCACAGTCTTTTGGAATACATACAAGGCCACTTCTATATTGTCTTATTGTAACAGTAACACTGCTTCCTGCATTTTTCAGGTTAGTTGCCGCTAACTTACCCATTTCGCCATTTCCAATAACAAGACATTTTTTATTTTCAAATTCGTATCCAAGCTCCTGCAGATAGATTACCGCAAGTGCTGCGGCTGAACGGTTTCCCTTATCAAAATTAACCTCTGTTCTTACTTTCTTACCGGCAGTTATAGCCATGCGAAACAACACTTCGATAAATGAATCTGTACAGTCAAGGTCTCTTGACTGCGAAAGAGCGGCCTTCAACTGAGTAAGAATCTGATCATCTCCGACAATCAAAGATTCAAGACCGCCTGTAAGATAAAATAAATGTCTTACCGCAGCTTCTCCTTCTCTGCTTATCATCAGTTGTTCTATTTCCTGTTTTTTAACACCTTTTTGTTTTTCAAGAAAACCTGCAAGGTCAGGCTCTTCATTTTGAAAAGTCGCCCACAATTCCATTCTGTTACATGTAGAAATCAACACGCAGCCGCTTACCTTCTCCATAGAATTAAGTATATTCAATGCAGTTTCCGCCGCAGTTTTTGTAAAAGAAAACTTTTCTCTTATTTCTACAGGTGCATTTGTATGGTCAATCCCTATCATTTTTATCTTCATTACAACTTACCTTCTGTACATAACAAATTATAATTTTGTAAAACTTATATTTCAATATAAAAATTTACTTACCGGCCTCTAAAAGCAGCGCATTGCAGATTGCCGCAGCTATATTTGAGCCGCCCTTGCGCCCTTTTGCAACAATATACGGAATATCGGTTTCCATAATGAGTTCTTTTGATGCTTCTACATTTACAAAACCAACCGGAACACCTATAACCAACAGTGGTTTGATTTTTTTATCATCATAAAGCTCCCTTATTCTTACTAAAGCTGTAGGTGCATTTCCTATTGCATAAATAAGGTTTTCTTCTAAAGAAGCCGCTTTATCCATACATGCCACTGCTCTTGTTGTCCCATTTTTTTTCGCAATTTCTGCCACATCTTCATCTGTCATAAAATTATACAACTTTCCACCATATTTTGAAAAGTTTTTCTTATTAATTCCTGAAAGTGCCATTCTTGTGTCTGTAACAATTGAAGCTCCATTTTTTATCGCATCTATTGCCATTTCCATTACTCCCTCAGAAAATTTCAGATTATGCGCATAATCAAAATCTGCACTTGTGTGAATTGCACGCTTAATTACAGGCTCTTTGTCTTTATCAAGTGTTATTCCCATTCTGTCAAGTTCTTCTCCAATTATCTCAAAGCTTCTTTTTTCTATATCTGCAGGAAGTACATTTTCTAATTCTATTTTCATTACTTATACACCTTCTTCAAGAATTTTGTAAATTTTATCCATATCCATTGATTTTCTTAAAATATCTGCAAGTTTATCGTACTGTTCATTCTTATAAGTATTATAATCTTTAACCTTAATCTCTGAATAATCAAGCCCTTTCTTTGCCGCAAGAGCTTTTATTATTGTCATGACTACCTGTTCATTGTCAAAAATCCCATGAACATACGAGCCATACACATTATCACAATAACAGCCCTCATTCTTCGAAAAACTTCCGTCTATCGAATCAATCTGTGTGAGAGTATGCGCATTGCCATTAAGTGTACTTATACCCATATGTATTTCATAGCCGGAAATGTTAGTGTTTTCTAACTGTTTTAACACGCCACCATTAGCTGTAAATTTACCGTTTATGCGTGTTCTTGTTTTCTCTTTTTCAAATACGGTCCTCATCGGAAGTAATCCCATTCCACGCATACTTCCGCCCTCTTCTGTATTTTGTGGGTCGCTTATTTCTTCTCCAAGCATCTGATAACCGCCGCATATTCCAAAGATTACACAGCCGCCCGCATGTGCCTTTAATATTGCAGCTTCAAGGCCATTTTGTCTTAGCTGTTTTAAATCACCCATTGTATTTTTACTTCCCGGTATAAAAATCATATCGGGCTGTCCAAGTTCTGAAACTGAATGAACATAGCGCAGTGATACACCGTCTATATTTTCAAATCGGTTAAAATCAGTAAAATTAGCAATTCTTTTTACGCATATTACCGCCAAATCGATAGCAGCCGCAGCCTTTTTACTACTCAGTCTTACTGACAGGCTGTCCTCATCTTCAATATCAACATTTGCATAAGGAACTACCCCGACAACAGGAATATTACATTTATCTTCAATCATTACGATACCCGGGTCAAGAATTGATTTATCACCACGGAACTTATTTATAATAAGACCCTTTATCATATTTTTCTCATCTTCTTCTAAAAGTGCTACTGTACCATAAAGCTGTGCAAACACACCGCCCCTGTCAATATCTCCGGCAAGAAGTACGGGTGCTTTCGCCATTTTAGCCATTCCCATATTTACAATATCATTCTGTTTTAAATTAATTTCTGCCGGAGAGCCTGCCCCCTCAATGACAATAATGTCTGCCATTTCTTCTAACTTATGATATGCATTCATAATATCAGGCACAAGCTGCTGTTTATACTTAAAATACTCTTTAGCAGGCATATTTCCCCTGGAAATACCATTTACAATAACCTGCGAACCTGTATCATTTGTAGGCTTTAACAAAATCGGATTCATATAAACACATGGCTCAAGTCCGGCAGCTTCTGCCTGAACAACCTGTGCCCGTCCCATTTCATATCCGTCCTTTGTAATATATGAATTTAACGCCATATTCTGCGACTTAAACGGAGCCGCCCTGTATCCGTCCTGTTTAAAAACTCTTAAAAATCCAGCTGTCAGCAGACTTTTTCCTGCATTAGACATGGTACCCTGTATCATAAGCGATTTTGCCATAGTATTATTCCTCCCGGCACATTTTAAGTGCATTTATCAGTTTCACATTATCCTCATGATTTTTCACGGCAATTCGATAATAGCCATTGGATAAAGAACGGTAATTTGAGCAGTCCCTTATCACAATATTTTTTTGCCGCAATTTTTCTCCAAGCTTAACATCAGCCTTAAAAAATATATAATTTGCCGCATAACCATAAAGCTTAATATCTAATTTCTTTAATTCAGAAATGAGATACAGTTTTTCAGTTGCAAGTAGCTTTCTGGTTTTAATTTCAAATTCTGTACATTTTGCCGCCACGCACCCTGCTGCCTGTGCCACGACAGATACATTCCACGGCTGAATGCCCTCTCTTATTCTGCGCATAAGACTTTCATTACCGCACAAACCATATCCAAGCCTTAATCCCGGCATTGCAAATATTTTTGTAAATGCTTTAAGCACAAATAAATTGTTGCTTTTCAGAACTAAACCAGCTACGCTGTATTTATTTTTTTCTTCAATAAAATCAAGGAAACATTCATCTACTACAAGAATAGTATCAGTTTCTTCACACCGTTTTAAAATTTCCTGTATAAATTCTCTTTCGGTAAGCACTCCCGTAGGATTATTAGGATTGCATAGAAAAATCATATCTGTATCATCATCAATAGCTGCTAAAACAGATTCCTGCTTCTCTTTAGTTAATGAAAAATTATTTTCTTCATCAAGCTTAATTTCAACAATCTTCGTGTTATTAAATTTCAAAGCCTGTTCGTATTCATAAAATGATGGTGCAAAAACAATTGCACATTCAGGCTTTACTGCTGCTGTTAATGCAAAAATAAGCTCTGCTGCACCATTGCCGCATATAATTTTATTAACAGGACAATTTTCTCTTTTTGAAAGTGCATTCTTTAAATCAGTCATTTCAACATCAGGATAATATACACATTTTTCTACACTGTCATGAACTGCTTCAACAACTTCCTGTGGCATTCCAAGAAAATTAATATTTGCAGAAAAATCAATGCAGTTTACATTATTATAAATATCCCCGCCATGTTTATGCATATAAGAATCATTCCTTTCAGCAATAATCCTGCCACTGCCGACAAAAAACCGGTCAAAAACATAATTTTGCAGGACTTTTTAATATCATCAGTCTCAATTGGCCTGATGTCATCACCAATAAATGGTTTTTCATACAATTTACCAAAATAAACCGCATTTCCGGCAAGCTGAACCCTCAAAGCTCCTGCCATCACACTCTCAGTCTGTGCAGAATTAGGACTCGCATGTTTCTTTCTGTCCCTCTTAAAAATTTTAGCAGCATTTTTACCGTCAAAACCACCAGCATAAGCTGCCAGAATCATAATAATTCCGCTTATTCTTGATGGAATAAAATTTGCCACATCATCAGTTTTAGCCGCAAATCGCCCAAAATCTATATATTTATCATTTTTATAACCAACCATTGAATCCATTGTATTTATACTTTTGTAAAGAAAACCTAACGGTGCACCACCTATTAACATATAAAATAACGGAGCAATAATACCATCAGAAGTATTTTCTGCAACAGTCTCAACTGCAGCTTTAATAACTCCCTGCCTGCTAAGCTGCGAAGTATCTCTTCCAACAATCATTGAAACTGCATATCTTCCTGCTTCAAGTCCTTCATTGTCAAGCGCCTTTGCAACCTTCATGCTCTCATTACAAAGGCATCTTCCTGCAAGTAAAAACCAACAGAAAAAACTTTCAAGCAAAAATCCTACTATCCAATTAATTTTGTAAGCCACAACTAACAGCAGTGCCGGAATAACTGTACTTAAAACAGTTACTGTCACAACAAGCAATACCCCAGCCGCTCTTAATGAATCAGGCATAATCTTTCTTAACAATTTTTCAGTTTTTGATATGAGTTTTCCTATGAGACAAATAGGGTGCCACCACACATTAGGGTCTCCAAACAGAAAATCTAAAATAATACCCACAAAAACTGCCGCAGTTGAATAAATTATCCACATTTTTTCCTACCTACTTTATTTTTATTCCAATACCACACACTACCCGATAAACTTCATCTGACATTCCCGCAATTTTATTGCACAGTTCTCCAAACTTATCCCTGTAATTTCTGTCAAATTTATCAGCTGGCACAATACCGGCTCCAATTTCTCTTGCTTCAATTATCAATATATCTTTTGAAGATGCATCTGCTATAATGCTGTCAATCAGTTCATCTGAATTATACCCGTCTTTAAGCTTCACAAGCTTATCTTTACACAGCTCGTCTAAATTAGAAATCACTGAAATATTTTCATCAGGCAAAAATTTTTCATTAATAAAATGTGTTTTCCCACAATATGCACCGCCTGTTACCAAAACTATTTTTTTCAATATTAAAACCTCCAAAAATGATGACTGCTATTGTTAGTATCATAAAACATACTTTTGCAATCTGCATTCTGAACTAATTAAAGAATATACACAAGCATAACAGCAGTAATCATAAACATTTCACACATTTGCAGAAAAAAGCCAGCCAAATCGCCTGTAATTCCGCCAAATTTATCATACGAAAGCTTTCTGTATATTATAAACATAATAAGTCCTGCAAAAACTGCTGCCAGTCCTGATTTTATGTCAACCACAATCATCACTGCCGCAGAAATTAACGCCTCAATAAGAAGTATAATTCCTGCTCTTTTTTTATCTGACATATTAGAAAAGGTTGCCGCAAGTCCACTGTTTTTAGCACACTTAAAGGCAGTAACGCTATACCCGCTTAACGAGCGTGAAAACATATACGAAACCGCAATTACCAAAACAGCTTTAAATTCATGAATTTCACTCCATACACCAACGCAGAACAGCATGTATGAAATACCGTAAATAATCGCAAATGCACCAGAATTTGAATCTTTTAAAATTTCAAGTCTGCGCTCCCTTGTCTGATAAGAGCTAATTGCATCTATCGTATCAAGAAAACCGTCCATGTGAATTCCACCTGTGACAATTATCGGAATAAGCGTATATATAATACTTTTTAAAAGCCAGTTTATTTTCAAAATATCAGAGAACACATAAAAACCGACTAAAAATGCACCGCAGACAATTCCAACAAACGGGAAAAAAATCATTGAAAAACGCATATTTTCTTTATTCCATTCAATTCGCGGCATTGGAATTTTACTGTACATTGAAAAAGCAATTATTAAGCTTTGAATATATTTCACACCATACACCTCTTTTATGATATTACATACATTTCTCATGTTATCTTTCTTTATCGAAAGTAATTTCTACATTTCACACATTATTTTATTCTTAATGAGATTGAATCAACCACTTCATAGACTTCATCAGCCATATTTCCCATTCGGCAATTAATTTCACCAAGTTTTCTCATATAATCATCTGTGCTTTTATCGTACGTTATTCCATCACTGAAAACATCGTTAGTCACAACTACCAGATGCTTTGCCTGTGACTTTAACATTTTAATTCCGTCGCACACAACATCTGCAACTTTTTGACTGCCTCTTCCCGCATCTGAAAATATTTCATTAGCAACAAGATTTGACATACACTCTAACAACGCAACATTTTCTTTATCTAACACAATATTTTCTATATGAGTCTGGCTTTCTATTGTCGTAAAATTCTTCGACTCTCTCATTTTTTTATGTTTGCTGACACGCTTTTCGCCCTCAGCATCAAAAACCTGCATGGTAGCAAGATAAACTCTTTTATAATCTCCAAATTCAACTACCTTTTTTTCAGCAAAAGCAGATTTTCCACTGCCACTCTGCCCTATAATAAGAATAAAAATATAAATCACCACCATTTTTCAAGATTCACAAAACATATGACTCATAATTTTGCCATAACATGAGCTAATTTATTAATTATCCGCTTTAATTTAATGGCACATAACTTTCTATATCATTTTCTACTCTAATCCAATGGTACATAAATTTCTATATTATTTTCTACTCTAATCCAATGGTACATAAATTTCTATATCATTTTCTTCAAATGTTCCCATCCCCTTATATATAGCCATAGCCATATCAAGCAGTGGAAACAGTGCCACAGCACCCGTTCCTTCTCCAAGACACATATCGCATGTTAAAAATGCTGATTTTTGAAGTGCATCTAATACCATATGTCCCGCCGGCTCTTTTGACACATGAGAAGCAAGTATATAGTCAGAAACTTTCAGACATGCACTCACTGCAAGAAGTGCAGACACTGCTGAAATAAACCCATCTATTACTATAGGAATATGATAGATTGCTCCACCCAAAAACAATCCGGTAAGACCTGCAATATCAAAACCGCCAACCTTCGAAATAACATCTACAATGTCATTCTTATCGGGCTTATATTTTTCAATTGCATTTTTTATTACAGAAATCTTCTTATTTAAGCCTTCCGTTGATAAACCGGCACCCCTTCCTGTAACTTCTTCTACATCTTTTTCAAGCATAACCGCACAAACTGCACTGCTCGTAGTAGTATTTCCGATTCCCATTTCACCGGTTGCAAGAATTTTATATCCCTGCTCTTTCATCTCTTTTACAATATTTATTCCGGTTTTAATTGCATCTGCTGCCTGCTGCCTTGTCATTGCAGGCTCTTTTGCAAAATTTTTGGTTCCATATGCAATTTTCTTCTTCTCCACACGCGGAGTATCTACAGCCATACCTATATCTATCGGTCTTATCGTAGTTTTGGTCTGCTTACACATTATTGCTGCACAAGATGCTTCATCAAGAAAATTTTCTGCAACAATTGCAGTAACCTCCTGTCCTGTCTGCGTAACACCTTCTTCCACAACACCGTTATCAGCACACATTACAACAAGGGCCTTTTTATCAATATCAAAATCATCTTTTCCAAAAATTCCCGCCATCTGCGAAACTGCCTTTTCTAATTTGCCAAGACTGTTAAGTGGTTTTGCTATTTTGTCCCACCGTATTTTTGCCATTTCCTGCGCTGATGAATCAAACGCATTTATACTGTCGATGTATTGAGCAAGCTCTTGCATTATGTAAACCTTCTTTCGTTAAATAATTAATTATAAATTCATCTTAGTATGTTTTTAATAATTTTACCTGTTTAAATATTTCTTCGCCAAATAAATTTCTGTATAAATTACTGTATTCATCAAAACTAATATCTGCTGTATGTGTGAGTACGTCCATTGCAACACCACGCACCTCTACTAAAAAACCAGCTTCTTTCATGCCGCATCTGTGATATACATTAAGTCGTCTCTTTTTTTGTTCCAGTTTATTACATGGAACGGACAACGTCTCTACTTC
>CAJJNI010000097.1 GCA_905193085.1 uncultured Lachnospiraceae bacterium
GAAAACATAGTTGTAAGGCAGCTTTTCATGGAGCTTGCGGCGGAAGAAAGACTTATAATCGGCTTACATATTTTTGCGGGCTACACATCTAAGGAGATTGCAAAACAGCTTAAGATGAACGAAAATACAGTCCGCTCTAAAGAAAGCAGAGCATTAAAAAAATTAGCAGTGAAAATGAGGTGACACATATGAATGAAAATGAAATTTTAGATAAGATAAAAAAATCAGCAGAAGATGTTAAAATTCCTGAAAACATAAAAACAGAAAATGCGTTAGTCAAGACTAACATAAACTCTCATAAAAATTCCGGGAAGTCAAAACTGATAAAAATAAGAAAAATCTGTGCATGTGCAGCAGCTTTTGTAATAGTAGCTTCAGTCAGCGCACTTGCTGCCGGTAATTTTATTTTCAAACAGGGTTCAGATATTAAAAGCGGCAGTAACAAAAATGAAAACACAGCAGATGGAAATAACGACAGTGATAGTTACAGGACAGCAGATAAAGACAGCAGTAATGACAATTACAGAAAGGTATACGAGGCTGTTAAGAAAAATTCAAAAGATACTTCAGAAATAATGCTGGAGAGTAAAGGTGTTGAATCAGCAGTGGCAGAAACAGCAAAAGAAGAAAGTGCTGTTGCTTCAGATTCAACAGAAATTTCAGACTATTCTTCTACAAATGTACAGACAGAAAATGTCGATGAAGCTGATATTGTAAAGACTGACGGTGATTATATTTATAAGGCCGCAACGACAAAGGTATATGTTGTTGATATCAGAACAGATGATATGAAAACTGTTTCGCAGATTGACATTACAAAAGATACACACAGCGGTACGGCAAATATTCTTGAAATTTATACAGATAAAAATAAGCTCTATGTAATAGCTTCAATTGAAGAGAATGTAAATGAAAACAGTTTTGATGTAAATTACTGTACACAGATTTTAGCCTATGACATAACTGACAGGGAAAATATCAGTCTGTCGGGAAAATTCAGTCAGGACGGATATTATTATTCATCAAGAAAAAATGGCGATTATCTGTATCTTTTTACAAATGAAACACTGAAACTTCCGGAAGGTGATTCAGATGAAGAAATATATGCAATGATTCCAAAGATTAATGGCACTGCTGTTGAAGCAGGCTGCATTAGTGTAAATGAAGGCAGTTATGCATTTGTCGCATCTTCCGTAAATGTAAATGATATGGAGAAGGCAGCAGATGAGTTTATGCTGCTTGATGATGCACAGCTATATATGGGAAGTCAATACCTGTATCTGTATAACTGCGATTATTATCAGGCAGAAAATACAACAATCTTAAGATATTCATTAGATGATGGAAAATTCAAGGCATCAGGCTCTGCCATAATATCGGGTACTATAACTGAAACTTTTGCAATCAATGAATATAATGGAAAATTAAGAGTTGCCACACAAAATTATGATAAATCATCAGGTGAAGTATTTGTTTTTGATAATGATTTTAAAGTAGCCGGAAGACTTTCGGATATTGCAAAAGGAGAAGAAATAAAATCTGCAAGATATCTTGGCGAGATGCTTTATCTTGTGACCTACAGAAATACAGACCCGCTTTTTGCAATAGATTTAAGCAATGAGAGTTCGCCGCAAATTGTTTCAGAGTTAAAAATTACCGGCTTCTCTGAATACATGCATATTTGGAATCAGAATGAAAATAAATATGTGCTTGGAGTCGGTGAAGAAACAGATGAAGACAGCGGAGAGTCAAAAGGCCTTAAAATAACAATGTTTGATGAAAATAATCCGGCAGAACCAAAAGTTTTAGATTCACAGATAATAAACTATGGTGATTATATGAGCAGTACATTGTTCTATAATTATAAAACGATTCTTGCTGATGTCAGCAAAAATCTGTTTGGTTTTACATGCATGTCATATGGCGATAATTCAACATCAGTCAGGTATGTTTTATATACATTTGAAAATAATAAATTAAATAAAATATTTGAAGAAAATTTAGATGACATATCAGATGAAGAGAACATAAGAGGTTTATACAGCGGAAATCAGTTTTATATAGTGACAGATACATTTATACAGTCGTACGATATGAATAACAATTACAGCAAAATAAAAAAAATAGATTATTGATAAATAATATTACAATGACGGATTACCATCAATATAATAGTGGATTCTTTATGGCTAATTATAGTTGACGAATACACATTAAGTGTGTATAATAAAAGCATATAAGGAGGTTGATTATATGAAAGCTATTTATCCTGTTATTTTCACACAGACAGAAGATGCTGTATTGATTGAAGTTCCTGATTTACGGATACTGACAGAAGGTAAAGATATGGCAGATGCTATTTATATGGCAAGAGATGCCATTGAACTTATGTGTGTAACTATGGAGGACGATAATGAAGAAATTCCAACACCTTCGGATATAAAAGATATAGATGTTAAAAAAGGAACATTTGCAGAAGAAGGGAATAGCATAATATCAATTGTAGATATTGATTCATCAGAATACAGAAGAAAGGTAGATAATAAATCTGTAAGAAGAAATGTGACATTACCCAGCTGGCTTAATTATGAAGCAGAACAGTCACATATAAATGTATCAAAAGTGCTTCAGGATGCGTTAATGAATGTATTAGGAGTATCAAGATAAAAAGTACCGTCAGCTTATGCTGGCGGTATTGTTTTACTGAATAAGGCAAAAAGCAAGGTTTTATTTTGTTAAAAATTATGTTATAATAGAGTTATAAACATATATTTACCGCTTTGTTTTTATGTGGGCAATAAGTCAGAGTACGTGTTTTTTATAGTTTACGAAAAAAGCTTTTGGTGGTAAAAATAATTGTGTAAAGGGTGGTAACTATGGCTATGCAGGATTTTGATTTAGAGACAGGCAAAAAACAGATATATGAACTTATGTGCAATGAACTTTATGTACCAATGAAGCGAAAAGAGCTTGCAGCACTTTTGCAGGTGCCAAGAGAGCGGAGAGATGACTTGCAGCAGGTTCTTGATGCACTGCTTTTAGAGGGGAAAATTCAGGTTTCAGGACATGGAAAATATTCTAAGACAGAGGGAGATGTCATTGTAGGAACATTTTCAGGAACTCAGAAGGGCTATGGTTTTGTTGTAGTTGACGGTATGGCAGATGACATTTTTATACCGGAAAATAAAACTAATGGAGCAATGAACAAAGATGTCGTATCAGTTGCCATCTCAAAGGAAAAGACAGGAAAGAGAAGAGAAGGCACAATTGTAAAAATCATAACACATGGTTACAAAGAAGTTGTCGGCCGCTTTGAAAAAAATAAAAGATTTGGTTTTGTTGTAGTTGACGACCAGAAATTTTCAAAAGATATTTACATTCCGCTTGAGCGTTCAAAAGGTGCAGTTACAGGCCATAAGGTGCTTGTTGAAATAACTGATTTTGGCGGAAATAACAAGAAACCGGAAGGAAAAGTCCTTGAAATTTTAGGTCATGAAAATGACCCGGGTGTAGACATTATATCCATAATTAAAGGCTTTGGAATAAAGACAGAATTTCCAAAAGAAGTTATGGACTATGTTGCAGACATACCTGATGAAGTCAGTGGAAAAGATATTGCAGGAAGAGTTGACTTAAGAAATGTTACGATGGTAACAATTGACGGAGAAGATGCCAAAGATTTAGATGACGCAGTTTCCGTTGAAAAAAGTGGAAAAAATTATAAACTAGGCGTACACATTGCCGATGTCTCCAACTATGTAAAAGAAAATTCTGTACTCGATAAAGAAGCACTTTTAAGGGGAACAAGCAATTATCTTGTCGACCGTGTTATTCCTATGCTGCCACACAAGCTTTCAAACGGAATATGCTCACTTAATGCCGGCTGTGACCGTCTTGCATTAAGCTGTATAATGCAGATAGATGAAAAAGGAAATATTATCGACCACAAAATTGCTGAGACGGTAATCTGTGTTGACGAGAGAATGTCATACACAAGCGTTAAGAAAATACTTGTTGATAATGACAAAGAAGAATGTGAGCGTTACGAAAAACTCATACCTATGTTTAAACTTATGGAAGAGCTTGCAGCAATTTTAAGAAAGAAGAGAATGGCAAGAGGAGCAATTGATTTTGACTTCCCTGAATGTAAAGTTATTCTTGATGAAGACGGTAAACCTCTTGACATTAAACCTTATGAGAGAAATGTTGCGACAAAGATAATTGAGGAATTTATGCTTGCTGCAAATGAAACTGTTGCAGAAGATTATTTCTGGCAGGAACTTCCATTTGTATACAGAACACATGACAATCCTGATTCTGAGAAAATAATGAAACTCTCGACATTTATCAATAACTTTGGTTATGCGATTAAATTAAAGCAGGACGATGAAATTCACCCGAAAGAGCTTCAGAAATTATTAAATAAGATTGAAGGAACTAAAGAGGAAATGCTCATAAGCAGACTTACTCTCCGCTCAATGAAACAGGCGAGATACACAACTGAATGCAGTGGACATTTCGGTCTTGCTTCACGCTATTACTGCCATTTTACATCACCAATCAGAAGATATCCTGATTTGCAGATTCATCGTATAATCAAAGAAAATATACACGGTAAAATGCAGGAGAGAAGAGTTGAACATTACGACAGAATACTGCCCGGTGTTGCAAAACATTCAAGTGAAATGGAGAGAAGGGCAGACGAGGCAGAAAGAGAGACAAACAAATTAAAGAAAGCCGAGTACATGAAATACAGACTTGGCATTGTATACGAAGGTGTAATATCGAGTATTACAACATGGGGCATGTATGTAGAACTTCCAAATACAATAGAAGGTCTTGTACGAGTAACATCACTTACAGATGATTACTATTACTATGATGAAGAACATTATGAAATGAGAGCCGAGCATATTAATAAAGTATACAAGCTCGGACAGAAAGTAAAAGTAACAGCAGTAAATGTCGATTTAAATTTACGGACAATAGACTTTGAACTGGTGGAAGTGGAAGAAGAAGCCGAATCAGAGCAGACAGCTTCAGATTCACAGACAACTAATTTATAACAGACAGCTTCAGATTCACAGACAACTAATTCATAATAGACAGCTTCAGATTTACAGAAAACTAATTCATAACAGACAGCTTCAGATTCGCAGAAAATTGATTCATAACAGACAGCTTATAATTTACAGAAAATTGATTCGGATAAATAAGAGTTAAATAATTTATGAATGATGTAAGGTCTAAGATGTCCAAAAGCAGAAGATTATTTAATAAATGCAGAAATTAGAAATTGAGAAAGAAGGGATATTATGGCAAGTGGTGGTATTAAGTTAGTTGCAAATAACAAAAAAGCCTACCATGATTATTTTGTAGAAGAAAAATATGAAGCAGGACTTGCGCTTCATGGAACAGAAGTTAAATCAATCCGTATGGGAAAATGCAGTATAAAAGAAGCATATGCAAAAATAGAAAATGGAGAAATGTGGATATATGGCATGAATATCAGCCCATACGAAAAAGGAAATATATTTAACAGAGACCCGCTTCGTCCAAAGAAGCTTCTGCTTCACAAGTACGAGCTGAATAAAATAGACGGTACATTAAGCACACAGGGCTTTACTCTCGTTCCTTTGCAGGTATATTTAAAAGGAAGTCTTGTTAAAATAGAAATCGGATTGTGCCGCGGTAAAAAATTGTACGATAAACGACATGACATTGCAAAGAAAGATATGCAAAGAGAGGCACAGAAAGAATTTAAAATCAGAAATTTAGGATAAGATTCGGGAAATTGAGGTGACTCATATGCAATGTGTTTTAATGCATAAAAGAACTGCGGTAGCTGAAATTGAAAGTCTTTCAGACCAATACTGGATTAATCCAAAAGGCTCAAATCTTACATGGGATAATGTTAATTTTTTTCAAAATCAATTTTCTGATGATATCGGAGATGTATTATTTGGTGCAAATAAAAAAGCAAATGCTTTTGATTTCAGTTCACCGGATAATACATCAGATGGTAACTTAAAAAAGAGATGGAAGATAATAGATAAAAAGAGGTGCCTTATAAAGGGTGGGTCAAATCCCTTCCGTCAGCAGCCATTTAATGAAGTAATTGCTTCAGGCATAATGGAGCGGCTTGATATTCCACATGTTTCTTATAATGTTATGTGGAACAATGGTGCACCGTATAGCGTGTGCGAAGACTTTGTAACAGAAGATACAGAGCTTGTTCCGGCATGGCGCATTATGAAAACTCTTAAAAAAGATAATAATGTTTCAGTGTATCAGCATTTTATGAATTGCTGTGATGCTCTTGGTATCAAAGATGTTGTTTCGTTTCTTGACCGTATGATTGTGTTAGATTATATTATAGCAGACGAGGACAGGCATTTTAATAATTTCGGAGCTTTAAGAAATGCACAAAGTTTAGAGTGGGTAGGAATGGCTCCGGTTTTTGACAGCGGAAGCTCGCTTGGATATGATAAACTGGCCGCACAGATACGGGCTGATAAAGATGTGATATGCAAACCGTTTAAAAAACATCATAAAGAGCAGTTAAAATTAGTATCTTCATTTGAATGGATAGATTTTGGGCGGCTTTCAGATGTAAAAGAATTTATAATTGAAAATTTCTCAAAAAAAGAGATGGCAGATTATATGGACAAAACAAGAATTGACGCAATTGCAGAAACGGTTCAAAAGCGTATCAGCTATCTGTCGCAGCTTGCAGCTTCATATGAGCCAGAAGTAAATGCTTCAACAGAAGATGATGTGGAAGAAAATATAGCGCAGTCGTATTAATTTATATAGTATATTATAAAAAAGAATCCGTATATACATCACTCTAAAAAGTAAGACTGATGAAGGGTGTATGAATATGGCGGATTCTTTTTAATGATTCTAAGAACAAATAAAACTTGTAAGTAAAGATGCATCACTGGAAGATGTGAACATTGAAGAAAACATATGGATTCAGATGTAAAGGTAAGCTTAATAAACGAAGTAGTCACAGTTTAAAAAGCCGCACTCGGTATAGAAAAGCTCACAGGTGTAAGCTGTGCGATAGCATATTTTGACAAAGATGGAAGTCTTAAGCTTTCATGACTTTACAGTGTTTTTTAAAGCATGCGATGCCATATTTTATAATTGAACCCATGCCATCAGCAGTAAGTTTTGATGTATATTGTTTTTCTTCTATTTGCAGTATGGCATTCTGGCAGCTTATGTCAAGATTATCATTATCGCTGTACTTAATCTCTATTACAATTCCTGTAAGACTTTCAGGAATTTCTATCAGTATATCGCTGTATCCCTCACCTGATTCAGTGTTGGATTTAATCAGCCAGTTTTCCTTATAACTCAGTAACCCAAGTAGCATGCCATGATAAAAATTTTCTTTTTTGGACTTGGCAGAAGTATCACGAATACTTATTGTATTCCATAAATATTCGTTGAAAAGTGTCTCTATTTTCCTGGTATTACCGTTTGGGAATGCTTCACAGAAACAATTTAATTTTGAAGAATCATGTCTTGTTGATTCATTAAACCACTCTTTTATCTGTTTTGTAAAAAGCTTTTTAATTTCGAGATTTGGAATGGCAAGATTAAGTTTATCTCCATTTACCGGACCTTTATGAGTTAAATATCCGGTAGTAAAAAGCACACTCCAGAGATTATCGATAGTATTATCAATTTCATTGTAAGTAAGTTCAGGGTGTATTTCTTTTGAAATTGTTTCACCGCAAATCAATCTCTCAATTTCATCTTTTGTCTGAATTGTTGCTTTATTGATGAAGCGTTTTACTATATTGTTACTGCTTGTATTAGACCAGTAATCCTGTGGCTGCGCGTTAGAGTCTGCACATAAAGCATAGCAGTATTTGATTACATCCCAAGGACAATATACTGAAACATTCCCGAACTGATAGCCATTGTACCATGATTTAATCTGTTCATAGTGACTGGCAAAACCATAATAATCAAGCATATTTTTAACTTCTATATCAGTGAAACCAAAATGTTCATCAAAATGTACATCTGTAATAGACAGGACATTAAAGTTATTTAACCCTGTAAAAATACTTTCCTTTGAAATTCTAAGACAGCCTGTAAGTACAGCAAAATACAAATCAGAATTTCCTTTTAATGTATTTCCAAATAGATTTCTAAGTAAAGAAACCATTTGGTCATAATAACCGTTTTGAAAAGCTTTATCAAGAGGAACATCATATTCATCAATAAGAATGATAACCTGTTTCCTGTAGTGTTTTGCAAGAAGAGAAGAAAGTCTTAGAAGACCTCTTTCTAAAGCTGTATCAGAAATTGTAAAATTTCCATCTGCATCGGCAGAAATAAGTGTCTTGTAAGCTGCGATATCTTCATTGTTCAAATACGGACTGTCAGCTAAGAAATTAAACTGTCTTGCACTTGTTCCGATAATATCTTTCATGGAAGCAGAAGCTGATTCAAAAGAAGTACCTTCGACATTCTTTAGTGTTATTGAT
>CAJJNI010000098.1 GCA_905193085.1 uncultured Lachnospiraceae bacterium
CGGGATTTGATGCGGCACTTGATGAAGAGCAGCAGATGAAAGAAGGAAAATATAAAAAAGCTGAAAAATACTATGACAGTATTTTTGAAGGAATTGAGACAGAATCTCTTCCGCTTCCTGATTTGACAGGAAAAATTCCTAAGAAGGGATACCTTGAGAAAAAGTTAAACATTGCAGAAAAAGCAATTCTTGCCTGCTGTGAAAAAACAGGAGTTACACCAAACATTTTATTTACAGGTCTGTTTGGTATTCTTCTGACAAAATATTCAAACTCAGCAGACAGCCTTTTCGCGACTATCTATAATGGTAGAAACGATTCCAGGCTTGAAAATACTGTTTGTATGCTTGTAAAAACACTTCCTGTTTATTGCAGTTTTGATACAAAAACTACGATTCAGGCATATATGGCAGCACTTTCAGAACAGGTTCTGTCATCAATGGCAAATGATATTTTCCCATTTTCTGATATTTGTGCAAAATATGGCTTCAATTCGGATATTGTTTTTGCATATCAGGCAGAACTAAGTGACGATTATCCGATTGGAGATACGATTGCAAAGGGCAGTGACCTTTCACTCGATATGGCAAAAATGCCTATGCTTATACAGGTAAGAGAGTACAATAATGAATATGTGCTTACTGCTGAATACCGCAGCGACATGTACAGCGAAGCATTTGTTGATGGAATACTTGAATCGTACGAAGCGGCAATGCAATCAATGTTGAAGTCAAAATATATTTCAGAAATTTCTGTTATTTCGCAGAATGGGGTAAATAAAATTGCAGAGTTTAACAACACTGCCTGTGAATATGACAGAAGTAAAACAATTTCAGATATGTTTGATGAGATTGTACAGGCAATACCTGATAATACTGCTGTCGTATATAAAGACAAAAAATATACATACAGACAATTAGATGAAATAAGTGACAGACTTGGAAAATACATTGCATCTGCGGGAATTGGAAAAGAAGATGTTGTGTCAATTCTCATTCCTAGATGTGAATATATGGCAATAGCACCAATGGGTGTAATTAAAGCAGGTGCGGCATATCAGCCACTTGACCCTACTTATCCGAAAGACAGACTTATGTATATGCTTGAGGATTCATCTGCAAAACTTCTGATTGCAGACAGAGAACTTCTGCCGCTCGTAGACGGATATAAAGGAGCTGTTTTATATACAGATGAAATTATGCAGCTTGAAAATACAGATGCAGAGCTTAAAAAACCAGATTTACATGATTTATTTATCTTATTATATACATCAGGTTCAACAGGTGTTCCAAAGGGCTGTATGCTTGAATATGGAAATATTACCGCATTCTGCCATTGGTACAGAAAATATTACAGTATAGATTTTAATTCTAAAACAGCAGCATATGCGTCATTTGGTTTTGATGCATCTATGATGGATATTTACGGTGCAATTACAAACGGTGCACAGCTTCATATTATTCCGGAAGAAATCAGGCTTGATTTTATTGGACTTGAGCGTTATTTTGAAGAAAATGGCATCACTCATTCATTTATGACAACTCAGGTAGGAAGACAGTTTGCACTTGAAATGGATTGCAAGAGTCTTAAATATCTTTCAGTAGGAGGAGAGAAGTTAGTTCCTTGTGAACCGCCGAAAAATTATAAATTTTTTAATGCATATGGACCTACAGAAGCTACAATTTTTACAACAGTATTTGAGGTTGATAAGTATTATCCAAATGTTCCAATCGGAAAGGCACTCGATAATGTTAAGTTATATGTAACAGATAAATTTGGACATATGCTTCCATATGGTGCCTGTGGTGAACTTATGATAGCAGGCTGGCAGGTTTCAAGGGGATATCTCAATAAACCAGAGAAAACTGCTGAGGTTTATACAAAGAATATTTATGATGACACAGAAGGATATGAAGTGTTATATCATTCAGGTGATGTTGCAAGATATCTTCCTGACGGAAATATTCAGATTATCGGAAGAAAAGACTCTCAGGTAAAAATAAGAGGCTTTAGAATTGAGCTTTCAGAAGTTGAAGAAGTTATAAGAAGATATAAAGGCATAAAAGATGCAACAGTAGTTGCTTTTGATGAAACAAATGGTGGAAAATACATTGCGGCATATGTTGTATCTGACAGTGAAATTGATATAAATCAGTTAAATGATTTCATTAAAGAAACAAAGCCTGCTTATATGGTGCCTGCAGTTACGATGCAGATTGATAAAATTCCACTCAACCAGAATCAGAAGGTTAATAAAAAAGCACTTCCAATGCCGGAGAGAAAAGCAGCAGAAATCATTAAACCTGAGAATGGGATTCAGCAGAAATTATTTGACTGTATTGCAGAAGTGCTCGGCTATACAGAATTTGGAATTACGACAGATATTTATGATGCAGGACTGACATCAATCAGTGCAATCAAGCTCAACATTCTTATTTCAAAAGCATTTGACATTGTAATGAAGACATCTGATATCAAGAATAATCCTACAATCCAGATGCTTGAAGGTTTTGTTAAGACTGCCGGAAAAGGAACAAAGAGAGAAGTACAGGAAAATTATCCTCTTACAAATACGCAGGAGGGAATCTTTATTGAATGTACTGCAAATATGGGTTCGACTATTTACAACATTCCATATCTTTTGAAGCTTGACAAAAAAGTTGATTTAGATAAACTTGCAGCAGCAATTGACAGTACAGTTGATGCACATGCATATCTTAAGACACGTCTGTTTATGAATGAAGATGGAGATGTTCTTCAGAAACGAGATGACAAGTTAACATACAAAACACAGATTATAAATGGGATGAACAGAGAAACACTTGTTCGACCATACATGCTGTTTAATGAACAGCTTTTCAGATTTGAAATTTACAGAACATGTGATGGAAATTATCTCTTCCTTGACATTCATCATATAATTGCTGACGGTACATCTCTTGCAATTATAATAAATGATATTAATAAAGCTTACAGCGGACAGGTGCCTGAGACAGAGCAGTATACATCATATGACCTTGCACTTGATAATGCAGATGCTCTTAAGAGTGATGTTTATAAAAATGCAGAGAATTACTATAAATCAGTATTTGAAAATAAAGGTGGCAGTATAAGCTTTTATCCTGATAAAAATGGAGCTGTTCCATCAGCAGAAAATTACCGCAGAGAGATTCCTGAGATTTCCGTACAGCAGGTAAAAGATTTCTGTAAGAAGTACGGAATTACAGAAAATGTATTTTTCATTTCCGCTTTTGGTATTACACTTGGAAAATATAATTTCAAAAATGATGCAGTCTTTACTACAATTTATCATGGAAGAAATGATTCAAGACTTGAAAATACAGTAGGTATGCTTGTAAAGACACTTCCTGTTTACTGTGATTTTTCGGGCAGCACAAAAGACTGTCTTGGTGATGTTCAGCAGCAGCTTATAAATTCAATGAACAACGATATTTATCCGTTTTCACAGATAAGCCATGAATTTAACATAAAAGCAGATGCAATGGTTATTTATCAGGGAGACAATTTTGAATTTGATACAATCGGCGGCGAATATGCACAGGAAGAACCGGTTCAGCTTAATATGGCAAAGGCACCTGTTTCAATCAGTATTTCAATTGAGAGAAATAAATTTGTCTTTGATATTGAGTACAGAGGTGATATGTACTATGAGGATACCATAAAGTACCTTGCAGACAATCTTGAAATTGCTGTCGATGGAATATTAAGAGAATATGACCCGTCAGACATAAGACTTATGTTTGAAGAAAAGACAAAGATGCATGATATACCTGAACATTCAGGAAAAACATTTGTAGATTTGTTCAGGGAAGCAGTTTCAAAATATCCGGACAGACCGGCTGTAAGAGATGGAATTGGTGAGATTACATACAAAGAGCTTGACCGAATGTCTGATTACATTGCACAGAAGCTTACCGAAAATGGTTTTGGCAGGGAAAAAGCTGCAGGTATTTTATGCGGTAGAACAAAGGAATTTGCTGTAGCATATGTCGGTGTTATGAAAGCCGGCGGAGCATATGTTCCTCTCGACCCTGAATATCCGCAGAGCAGAATTGAGTATATGCTTAAAGATTCAGAAGCTGATAACCTGATTGTAATAAATCAGTACCGCAGTCTGGTTGATTTCTATGACAAAAACATTATCAGTCTTGATGATGTCGCTATAGAAGCAAAAGATTTTGAACTTTCTGTAGAACTTACATCTCCGAAACCGGAAAATCTTGCATATATGATTTATACATCTGGTTCAACCGGAAAACCAAAGGGTGTTATGATTGAGCACAGAAATCTGATGAACCTGATTGAATATATCAGATTATCAAGAAATACCTCACCAGATGATGTTGTTGCAGAATTTGCAAGCTTCTGTTTTGATGCATCTGTAATAGATTTGTTTGCACCACTTACAGCAGGGGCTGTATTGTGTATTTTGCCGGAGAGCATACGAAAAGATGCAGTTGCTGTTGGCAAATTTATAAAAGATGAAAAAATTACTACTGCGACATTCCCTACACAGATGGGTGAGCTTGTTACAGAATTACTTGATGATGCACCATGCCTTAAATTTGTCACACTTGGCGGTGAGAAATTTAAACATTACAGAAACCGTACATATCAGATGATTAATGGTTACGGTCCGACAGAAAATACAGTATCTTCAACAGAATTCTGGGTTGACAGACAGTATGATAACATACCGATTGGAAAATCTCAGAGAAATGTAAGAAGCTATATTGTCGACAATGATTTAAACAGACTTCCTGTCGGAGCGTCAGGTGAATTGTGTCATGCCGGCAGACAGATAGCAAGAGGCTATCATAATCTTCCGGAAAAGACTGCTTCTGTATTTGTAGAAAATCCGTTTTCAATATGTGAAGAGGATAAACGCCTTTACAGAACAGGTGATATGGTTCGTATGAAAGGTGACGGAAATATAGAATATATTGGCAGAATTGATTCCCAGGTAAAAATAAGAGGATATCGTATTGAGCTTGGTGAAATCGAGGGCGCAATTATAAAACATGAGCTTGTAAAAGAGGCCGCTGTTACTGTAATTGAGAAAGCCGGAAATAAGTACATAACTGCTTATTATACAGGTGAAAGCATTCCGGAGGAACAGCTTAAGACATTCCTTGAGCCGCTTATTCCTGATTATATGATGCCATCATTCTTCATTTATATTGATAAAATGCCTGTAACTCCGGGTGGTAAGATTGATAAAAAAGCACTTCCATCACCGGAAGTAACAGTAAATAATACAAACTATGCAGAGCCTGTAACTGCTGTTCAGAAAGCACTCTGCGAGATATTTGAAAAAGCACTGGGAATTGAAAGAGCAGGAATAGATGATAACTTCTTTGAAATTGGAGGTTCGTCGCTTACTGCATCAAAAGTTGCAGTTATGTGCCTTTCAAAGAATATTTCAATTGTATATGCAGATATTTTCAAATATCCTACAGTCCGCGAGCTTGCAGCAGTAGTTGATGATGGTGCAGCGCCTGAAAATGCACAGAGTAATAATGAATTTTCAGGTTATAACTATAACAGAATTCAGGGCGTTATCAGTGGAAATGTTGAAGAAAATGTTGACAGGATAACAAAAGAAGACCTTGGAGATATCATGCTTACAGGCGCGACAGGTTTCCTTGGAATACATATTCTTAAAGCATATCTTGACAATTATGATGGAAAAGTTTATTGTCTTGTACGTAAAGGTTCATATGAATCAATGGAAAAACGAATGATGAATATGTTAATGTATTATTTTGATAATCCGTATCAGGAACTGTTTAAAGAGCGTATTATCTGTGTAGATGGCGATATTACATCAAAAGAACAGGTTGAAAGCTTTTCAGCTTACAAATTCCAGACGCTCATTAACTGTGCTGCATGTGTAAAACATTTTGCCGCAGATGATGTTCTGGAAAAAATAAATGTACATGGTGTCGAAAATCTTATCGATTTTTGTAAGAATAACGGACGCAGGCTTATTCAGATTTCTACAGTTTCAGTTGCAGGTGAAGGGGCAGATGGTATTCCACCAATGTCCAGAGTTTTCTGTGAAAATGATTTATACATTGGACAGAATATTACTAATGAATATATCCGTACAAAATTCCTTGCAGAAAGAGCTGTACTTGAAGCTGTTTCAAACGGTCTTGATGGAAAAATCATTCGTGTTGGAAATCTTATGAGCAGAAATTCTGACGGAGAATTTCAGATTAACTTTATAACAAATGGATTCTTACGAAGCCTCAGAGGTTATAAGGCAGTTGGAAAATTCCCAATGGGCGGTATGCATGAAATTGCAGAATTATCTCCAATTGATTCAACTGCTCTTGCAGTATTAAGACTTGTGCAGACTGACAGAAGATTTACAGTATTTCATGCATGTAACAGCCATCACATTTATATGGCAGATTTGATTTATGCAATGCGTAATTATGGTTTTGATATTGATATTGTAAAAGATGAAGAATTTGAGGACGCTGTGAAGGAATTTGCTAAGAACAGCAAGGATTCAGATGCTGTATCAGGACTTATTGCATATACTTCACATAATGAAAATGAAATTTATACTATGGAATACAGTAACAGATTTACTGCGCAGGTTCTTTACAGACTTGACTATAAATGGCCTGTTACAGATGACAGATATCTTGAAAGTGCAATAGGTGCACTCGACAGACTTGCGTTTTTTGACTGATTATTACAGATGACACAGTTATCTTAAAAGTGCAGCAGGAGCGCTCGACGGACTTATGTTTTTTGACTGATTTAGATTTTATGGAGGAAATATTAATGGAAATAATAAGTAAAAAAGAAGAAAACAAAGTAACTATGGAAATTGTCGGCTGGCTTGATACACAGACAGCGCCTGAGCTTGAAGAAGCTCTTTCAAATCTTGATGACAGCACTACAAGTCTTGTATTTGACTTTGCAAAGCTTGAATATATTTCATCAGCAGGATTACGTCAGGTAATTTCTGCCTACAAAAAAATGGCTGGCAAAGAAGGTTTTAAAATAATAAATATTTCTGATGAAGTATATGATGTTTTCAAGCTTACAGGATTTGATAAGAAAATTCAGATAGAGAGATAAAAAGTCTTTCACCCACCTATGAGCAAGCTCATGTGGGTTTAGACATTTTGACCCTGGCATCATTAAAAATAACAGGCTCCCGATTCAGAATAGTATCGGGAGCCTCAGGCAATTCTTAAGAATATCTGAGATTTATGGGAACATGCAGCAAATTGCGTATGTATGAATATCAGTGAATCATTGAGAAAGTTTATAGGAGATAAAATGGAACAGTTTGATGATATTACAATGCCTGCTGTAAAACAGCGCGATAAATATATGGAATTGTCCTGTAATTTATCACAATTAAAAAAAATAAGAGAATGTGTGTTCGAACTTTCGGTTGGAGATACGATAAAGAAGAAAATATTTCTTGCATGTGAAGAAATATTTTCGAATATTGCAAATTATTCAGGAGCAGATTGTGTACAGTTTGGCTGTAATAAAAATGAAGATAAAATAAATGTTATTTTTATTGATAACGGAAAAGTTTTCAATCCGCTTGAAAGTAAGATTGAAAAGGACTTTGAAGATTTTGATGAAGGCGGAATGGGAATCAGCCTTGTAAAACAATTGTGTTCCGATATAAGTTACCGAAACACTGACGGAAAAAATATTCTCAGTCTTGAATTTATGGAAAAGTAAAATGATGAAATTATACAGAATAAATATCAATAATTTAGAGGACCCACTGCAAAATAGAAAACTTCTTGAACAGGTTGGTCCGGAACGAAGAAAAAATGTCCTCCGGTATCGTATGCTAAATGACAGAAAGAGAAGTCTTGGCGCAGGTATTATCATAAAGAAGATTCTTAATGAAAACGGGCTGTCAGAGAGCAGCCTGAAATATTCTGAAAATGGTAAACCTGTCGCAGATAATCTCTTTTTTAATGTATCTCATGCAGGAGATTATGTTGCCGGGGTGCTATCTGATTGTGAAGTTGGCTGTGATATTGAACAGATTGCTGATGCACCGTTTGAAATTGCCGAACACTATTTCAATTTAACAGAATGTGAGTACATAAAATCACAACATGACAAAAACAAAGCATTTTTTACCCTCTGGACATTAAAAGAAAGTTATATGAAAATGACAGGCAAGGGTATGCGTATTCCTCTTAATTCATTTGAAATTGTCCGGACAGAAGATGAATTTATCCTCGATAAAGCTTCAGGAAAACAGTGTTTTTTTAAAACTATAGAATTTGATAATTACATTTTTTCCGTCTGTAATGAGACAAATTTTGAGTTAACTCAGACAGATTTTTGTGATATTTTATGATTGATGACGTTTTTTTGTACTATAGGTGTAGAAAAGAGGAAAAATAATGAAAACAATAGAAAGAGACAGCGCATTTGAATTATTAAAAAAATACAATATAGAAGAGAATAAAACAGT
>CAJJNI010000099.1 GCA_905193085.1 uncultured Lachnospiraceae bacterium
CAGATGCTGAAAACTTAAAAGGTACAGTAAAAGAACTTCCTTCCAGAGAAGTAATTGATGTTCCGGTTAACGAGATGCTTATTGTCGAGTTGTATTCTAAATAAAATAAAAGCAAGGTCGGGTGGGATTATTTCCACTCGATTAGAGCTTTTTATAATTAGAATAATATTTACCCTCAGCGAGACTAAAACCCAAAAAGGAGGGGCTTAACAGTGTTCGATTTTGAAAAACCAAACCTTAGAATTGATGAAATTTCAGATGATAACAAGTATGGCAGATTTGTAGTTGAGCCATTGGAAAGAGGTTACGGAATTACTATTGGTAATTCACTTAGAAGAATTATGCTTTCTTCACTTCCTGGAGCTGCGGTAAGTCAGGTTCAGATTGAAGGCGTACTTCATGAGTTTAGCTCAATCCCGGGCGTTAAAGAAGATGTAACCGAGATTATAATGAACATCAAAAAGCTTGCAATCAAGAATACAAGCGAAAGCAATGACCCTGTAGAAGCAACTATTCAGTGCGAGGGTGAATGCGTAGTAACAGCAGCAGATATTATGGCTGGACCGGATATTGAAATAATGAATCCGGATTTAGTAATTGCCACATTAAATGGTGGACCGGACTGCAAACTTAATATGCGTCTTACAATTACTAAAGGTCGTGGATATGTTAGTGCTGATAAGAATAAAGATGCAAATCTTCCAATCGGAGTAATTGCTGTAGATTCAATCTACACTCCTGTAGAGAGAGTTAATTTACAGGTAACAAATACCCGTGTTGGACAGATAACAGATTTTGATAAACTTACATTAGATGTATATACAAATGGTACACTTACAACAGAAGATGCAGTAAGTCTTGCAGCTAAGGTTTTAAGTGAGCATTTGAATCCATTCATTGACTTGTCAGAAAGTGCTAAGTCAGCAGAGGTCATGATTGAAAGAGAGACTGACGAGAAAGAAAAAGTTCTTGAAATGAACATTGATGAACTTGAACTTTCAGTTCGTTCATACAACTGTCTCAAGAGAGCAGGTATCAACACTGTTGATGAATTAATCAGCAGAACACCTGAAGATATGATGAAAGTTCGTAATCTTGGCCGCAAGTCATTAGAAGAAGTATTGGCAAAACTGAAAGAATTAAACTTACAGTTAAGCCCTGTTGAAGATTAGATGGAGAAAAAGCAGACGGTTAGTAAGACCGAAGAAGCGTAGCCGCCTGTTCCACAAATGGAGGATTAGAAAATGGCTAAATATAGAAAGCTTAGTAGAACATCAAGCCAGAGAAAGGCTTTACTTAGAAATCAGGTAACAAATCTTTTATATCATGGAAAAATTGTTACAACTGAAGCAAAAGCAAAAGAAATTCGTAAAATTGCAGAAGGACTTATTGCATTAGCTGTAAAAGAGAAAGATAATTTCGACGAAGTTACAGTAACAGCAAAAGTTCCTCGTAAAGATGCTAATGGCAAACGCGTTAAAGAAGTTGTTGATGGCAAGAAAGTTACAGTATTTGATGAAGTTGAAAAGACAATCAAAAAAGACCAGCCATCTCGTCTTCATGCAAGACGCCAGATGCTCAAAGTTCTTTATCCTGTAAAAGAAGTTCCAACAGAAGCTGCTGGAAGAAAGAGAAATACAAAGAATGTTGACCTTGTAGCAAAATTATTTGATGAAATTGCACCTAAATATGCTGATCGTAACGGTGGTTATACAAGAATCGTTAAGATTGGACCTCGTAAAGGTGATGCTGCAATGGAAGTTATCATTGAGCTTGTTTAATCATATATAATGATATGAATTTATTACGCAGACCATATACTGTAAAGTGTATGGTCTGTTTTTACATTACGCAGTAAATGAGTTAAGGTCTGTGGTTGTAAAAGACATTTGTGATTGCCGCAATAATTTGAGAAATCAGTTGTATGCATTTCTTATAAGTCACTGGATATACAAATATATATACCTGCAATTATAGAAGTATTTCGTAAAAGTCTTTAGATATACAAAAAATATATGTCAACTACACATGTGGATATGGTTGACAGCAATAAATTCATTTGCTATACTTTCTCTGTTGTGTTTAATTTATGTGGCCAATAAGCCAAAGTCCATGCTTGCACAAGACATTGGCGACTGCCGCAATAATGTGTGAAATATCACACTAAAAGAGAAGAGAGGAATAACAGTGAAGAATTTAGCAAAAGAAATTATCAATGGGAAAAGATTGGGTAGAAATGATGATTTAAGTTTTTTTGAGACAACAGATTTAGCAGATTTGTGTGAAGGTGCAGATGAAATAAGAGCAGCTCTGTGCGGAAATCATGTTGATTTATGTACTATAATAAACGGACGTGCTGGCAGATGCGGGGAAAATTGTAAATTCTGTGCACAGTCAGCACATAATCATACAGATTGTGACAATTATGCAATGCTTGATGCTGATGTGGTACTTGCAGACTGTAAAGAGAGAGAAGCAGAAGGTGTGCATGCATATTCAATTGTAACAGCCGGAAGAACTGTCGAGGGAGAAGAACTTGATAAACTTGTTGGTATTTATGAGAAATTAAATGAAGAGTGTAATATATCACTTTGTGCATCGCATGGATTTTTAACAAAAGAAGCATTTAAAAGAATTAAAGATGCAGGAGTAAAAATGTATCACTGTAACATAGAAACTTCAAAAAGAAATTTCCCAAATATATGTACAACGCATAGTTATGATGATAAAATAGAAGAGATTAAGCTTGCGCAGGAAGCTGGTTTTACTATTTGTTCAGGCGGAATAATTGGAATGGGAGAAACATTTGAGGACAGAATAGATATGGCTGTATCATTAAAAGAATTATGTGTAGATTCAATCCCGATTAATGCACTTATGCCGATAAAAGGAACACCGCTGGGTGATTTGCCAAGACTTACAGAAGATGAAATCTTAAGATGTGTGGCAATGTTCAGATATATTAATCCTACAGCTTATATCAGAATTGCTGCCGGAAGAAGTTATTTTGCAGATGGCGGTACAAGATTATTTAAGTCTGGTGCTAATGCCACAATAACAGGAAATATGCTTACAACAGTAGGAAATAACACGGAGCAGGATTTTGCAATGTTAAAAGGTATGGGATTTGATTTAACATCTCATAGAGATTAAAATAAATAAAAGATAGGTTGGTTAAGATGTCTCAGAAAAGTATGATTAATGCACAGAATATAGTTTATGAATATATACGAAGAGATGAAGAAGGCAATGTTGAAAGTATTAACAGGGCTGTTGATGGTGTATCGGTAGATGTGAAAGCCGGAGAATTTATTGCTATATTAGGACACAATGGTTCCGGTAAATCAACATTTGCAAAAAATCTTAACCGGCTTCTGACACCAACCCAGGGAACATTATGGGTTAATGGTTATGATTCTTCAGATAACGATAATATATGGAATATCCGCCAAAGTGCAGGAATGGTATTTCAGAACCCTGATAATCAGATAATAAGCTCTGTAGTAGAAGAAGATGTTGGATTTGGACCAGAAAATTTAGGAGTCCAGACAGATGAAATATGGAAAAGGGTTGAAGATGCACTCAATGCGGTTGATATGATGAAATACAGAAAATATTCACCAAATAAGTTGTCGGGTGGCCAGAAACAGAGGGTTGCAATTGCAGGAGTTCTTGCAATGCAGCCTGATTGTATCATACTTGACGAGGCGACAGCAATGTTAGACCCTCAGGGAAGACAGGAAGTTTTAGAGACAGTACATGCACTTAATAAGCTTAAAAATGTAACAATAATACTGATTACGCATTATATGGAAGAAGTAACAGGTGCGGACAGGGTATTTGTCATGAATCATGGAAAAGTTCAATTGAGTGGAACTCCAAGAGAAATATTCTCTGATGTGGAAACAATTAAGGAATGTCAGCTTGATCTGCCACAGATAGCAAAGCTGGCATATGAATTAAGACAGGAAGGACTCGATATTCCTGAAGGAATACTGACAATGGAAGAGTTGGTGGATAGTATATGTCAATTGTATTAGATAAAGTTAGTTGTGTGTATGATGAAGGAACAGCTAATGAAAGATATGCATTAAAATGTGTTAGTACCCAGATTGAGCCCGGAGAATTTATCGGTGTAATCGGTCATACCGGTTCCGGTAAATCTACTCTTATGCAGGTTTTGAATGGACTTATTGTTCCATCAGGAGGGCATGTATATTATAATGGGGAAGATATTCATCAAAAAGGATATAATTTATTCAAATTACGAAGTAAAGTGGGGATAGTATTCCAATATCCGGAACATCAGCTTTTTGAATCAACAGTTTTTAAAGATGTATGTTTTGGACCTAAGAATCTTGGGTGGAGTAAAAAAGAGATAGAACTTGCAGCTTTTGAAGCTTTATACCAATTGGGAATAGAACCGGAAGTTTACTACCAGTCACCGTTTGATTTATCAGGTGGACAAAAGAGAAGGGTTGCAATTGCGGGAGTTCTTGCAATGAAACCTGATCTTCTTATATTAGATGAGCCAACAGCCGGTTTAGACCCGAAAGGAAGACAGGATATTCTTGATAAAATTGCGCAGCTAAGGCAGGAGCGTGGCTGTGGTATAATACTTGTATCGCACAGTATGGAAGATGTTGCTGATTATGTTGACAGAGTGTGGGTTTTAGATGATGGCAAATTAGAGATGGATGCACCGGTAAAAGAAGTTTTTACTGATATAGAAAAAATGGAACAGATGCAGCTTGCACTTCCACAGGTAACATATCTGATGCACAGACTTAAAGAGAGCGGCATACTTGTAAATACAAATATAACAACAATAAAAGAGGCAAAAGAAGAAATTTTGCGGAAACTGAGGTAAGATTTTATGTTACGGGATATTACAATCGGACAGTATTACTCGGCAGACTCGGTTATTCATTCATTAGACCCAAGAGTGAAATTGTTTGGCGTATTATTATTTATAATATCATTATTTACATTTGGAAATATATTTTCATACTGTCTTGCAACAATAATTTTGATTGTTGTAATAACAGTATCAAAAATTCCATTTAAATATGTAATTCGTGGTTTAAAACCGCTTCTTATTTTGTTGTTATTTACAACAGTTCTGAACCTGTTTACAACAAAGGGAGAAGTTCTTATACACATTTGGAAATTATCAATAACAAAAGAAGGAATATTTCTTGCTGTGCACATATTTGTAAGACTTATGTATCTCATAATTGCATCATCACTTCTGACACTTACAACTACACCGACAAGACTGACAGATGCAATGGAAAAAGTAATGAGACCTTTAAATAAAATAAATGTTCCTGTGCATGAAGTTGCAATGATGATGTCAATTGCTTTAAGATTTATTCCAATTCTGGTAGATGAAACTGACAAAATAATGAAAGCCCAGAGCGCAAGATGCATGGATTTTGAGCATGGAAATGTTATAAAAAGATTGAAAAACCTTGTACCACTGTTGATTCCGTTATTTATATCAGCAATAAGAAGAGCAAATGATTTAGCGCTGGCTATGGAAGCAAGGTGCTATCAGGGCGGCGAAGGCAGAACAAAAATGCGGGAGCTTAAGTATGTAAAAACAGATTATATAGCATACGGTTTTATTTGCATGTACTTTGCGGTTTCATTCGGGCTTAATTTTATACAAATATGATTTTTATGTTATAAGAGGAGTTTTGATGAGAAGAATTTTATTAGTGGTTGCATATGAAGGAACGAATTACTGTGGCTGGCAGGTACAGCCGAACGGTTTAACAATAGAAGAAGTGTTAAACCGTGAACTGTCGAGATTGTTTAAAGAAGATATTAAGGTAATCGGTGCAAGCAGGACTGACGCAGGTGTGCATGCAATGGGCAATCTGGCGGTGTTTGATACAAATGCCCGCATTCCGGGTGAGAAAATCGCATATGCTTTGAATGTAAGTCTTCCACCGGACATAAGGATTCAGAAGTCAATGGAAGTGGCGGAGGATTTTCACCCAAGACATTGTGATACGAGAAAAACATATGAATATCATATTTATAATTACAAATTTGAGAATCCTCTTAGAAGAAATTTCTGTGCGTTTACACACTATGAGTTAGATATAACTAACATGAGAAAGGCTGCTGAATATTTAATTGGTGAGCATGATTTTAAAAGCTTTTGCAATATACATACAAATGTTACAGACACAGTCCGAACTATTTACAGTATTGAAATAGAAAAAACAGGGCATGAAATTGTAATAACTATCAAGGGAAATGGTTTTTTATATAACATGGTTCGTATAATTGCGGGAACACTTATGGAAGTTGGCTCAGGGCTAAGAGAGGCTGATGAATTGAAGCGGATTTTAGCAGCAAAAAATCGTGAAGCCGCAGGTAAAACTGCGCAGGCAAAGGGACTTATGTTGAAAGAAATAGAAATATTGGGGTAAGGAGTGGAAAAATGTCGGCAATATGGGGAAGTGTCAGCATATCAGAACAGTATAACAGTACGAATATTGTGGATAATTGTGGAAAACAGATGAAAATGTATGAATCGTTAAGAAATTATACTTTTGACAACATTGGCATTAAATGTATAAGTGAAAATACATTTATGGGATGTGGAACTCAGTTTTTAACGATTTATTCTGGCAATGAGAAATTGCCTGTTATTGATGAGAATATTATTTTTAATACGGATTGTGTGATTGATAACAGGGACGAACTTTTAAATAAGTTAAATTTGACAGATAACACTATGGCAGATAGTACAATTATGTATTATGCATACAGAAAGTGGGGGATAGACTGTGTGAAATACATAAGAGGGCTTTTTAGTCTTGCTGTGTATGAAATTAATCGTCAGATTCTATATCTTGCGGCAGACCCGTTGTCTGCAAGGTGTCTTTATTATATCAGAAATAATGATACAATAAGATTTTCTACATTACTAAAACCAATAACAGCTATTGAAAATTCGCTGAAGAGAAATGATTTATATTTTAAAGATTTTCTTACTGCTCCGGGGCTTATGTCAAATGTCAGTCCTTGTGAGACACCATATTCTAATGTTTATAAAGTGTTGCCGGGAACATATGTTAAGTTTACAAAAGACAGTACACAAAAAATCAAATATTATGATATTACCCAAAATGCGCATATAGATATGCCTGCAAAATACACACCCGCTGTATGTGGAAAATTATTCAGAAGTATTTTAGAAAGTGCAGTAAATGATGCGGTAAAATGCAGCAAAAATAAAGTTGCGGTTTCGTTAAGCAGTGGTCTTGATTCAGCAAGTGTTGGAGTTCTTGCGGCAGATGAATTAAAAAAACATAATAAGAGTTTGAATGCTTATACATATGTTCCGTATATGAAAAACAGCCAGAAGACGCAGAAAAATGATGTTATTGACGAGACAGAAGATGTAATGAAAATAGTTTCTATGCATCAGAATATCATACCGCATTTTCTGACAAATGAAGGTAGGAATTGTCTGGAAGATTTAGAAAAGTGTGTCAAATATATGGAAATACCGGTAAAAGCGTTTGTAAATATGCCAAATTTGTGTGAAATTTACAGGAAAGCAGTCTGTGATGGCAGCAGCGTTATTTTATCGGGACAAATGGGAAATAGTACAATATCACATGGTTATATTGACGATATTTTATACCATCTTTTCTCAAACAAAAAATATTTAAAATTTGCCTGCTGGCTTAACAATTACAGCAAAACAGTAAAAGAAAGCCGGAAACAGGCATTGAGTGGCTGCATAAGATATTTTAAATATGCACAAGATATTTATGCAAACCATGAATTTGCGTATAAAAGTGATAATCTGTATCTGTCAGATAAAATTTATGAAAATTATAATATGAAGCAGCGTTATTTGGACGGTGGAATAGAATTTACAGAATCAGTTCCGACATCAGAAGAGTTTTATCACGACAATATAATAAAGCCTGCAATGCTCGCATATTTAGGTGAATTTGAAACAAAAATGGGACTGACACATCACATCCTGCTTCGTGATCCGACAAAAGACATAAGAGTAATTGAATTTTGCAACAGTATTCCATATGAGTATTTTGCTTATAAAGGTACTCCAAGATGGTTTGTCAGGGCAAATATGAGAGATGTTCTTCCTGTTGGTTTGTTAGATGACTGGATGCGGTATGGATTGCAGAATTCAGATTATGTAAACCGGATTTTCAGAGACTGGGACAATGCAAAAAAGATAATAGCAGATATTTTAAATTCAAGGTCATTCGAAAACATGATAGATAAGGACAAAATATTTAATGATTTGGAATCGGTAAAGGCATGTTCAATTGCTGAAGCAGACAGGAAATTGTCATACATTGTCTATGCATGCAGTGCAATGTTAATTTAAGAGCCAAATCAAAAATAATAGCGATAATTATATATAATTATATTAAAAAATAACACTTTTGTGTGATCTATTTCACAAATCTGAAATCTATTTC
>CAJJNI010000100.1 GCA_905193085.1 uncultured Lachnospiraceae bacterium
GAAAAATAAAGACTACGAAAAAATTCTTGATGAAATATCAAAAATAAAAGAAGCAGCAGGAGAGCACATTCTTAAAGTTATAATTGAGACATGTTATCTTACAGATGAAGAAAAAATAAAAATGTGTGAAATTATAACAAAAGCAGGAGCTGATTTCATAAAAACTTCAACAGGCTTTGGAAGTGGTGGTGCAACATTTGAAGATGTTAAGCTTTTTAGTGAGCATATCGGTAAAAATGTTAAGATTAAGGCAGCAGGCGGTGTATCATCAATAGAAGACATGCAGAAGTTTATAGATTTAGGCTGCGCCAGAATTGGTACAAGCCGGGGAGTTTCACTGGTTCAGGAAAGTAGCAGGTAAATATAAAGTATTATATACAAATGTTTTAATTCTATAAAGATAGAAAAATAGAGGTTAATTTTATGTATAAAAAATTAATAGAAGAAGCTTTAAAGGCAAGAAAAAATGCATACTGTCCATATTCTGGTTTTGCAGTTGGGGCAGCACTTCTCTGTGAAGATGGAAAAATATTTACGGGATGTAATGTGGAAAACAGTGCCGCGGCACCTAATTGCGCGGAAAGAACAGCTTTTTTTAAGGCTGTAAGTGAAGGGTGTCAGAAATTTAGGGCTATAGCAATTGTCGGTGCAAAAAAAGAACTGGAATATCCGAAAGAGTATTGCTATCCGTGTGGTGTATGCCGTCAGGTGATGACCGAATTTTGTGATGACAGCTTTGAAATAATAAGTGCAATTAATGAATCAGATTATGAAATTCATACACTTGATGAAATTATGCCATTTGCATTTAAGTTATAATATTAGCGTATGAAAACAGGAGTAAAATAAATATGGGATATTTAGAATATGAAAGAAGTGTTTATTATTATGAAACCGACCAGATGAAAATTGTGCATCATTCCAACTACATAAGGTGGTTTGAGGAGGCAAGAATTTACTGGATGGAAAAAATGGGAATGCCATATAACAAAATGGAAGAACTGGGAATAATAATTCCGGTAGTTGATGTCTATGCAAAATATAAAAAAATGGTCAGTTTTGGACAAACTGTGTTAATCAGGCTGAAAATAAAGGAATTTAATGGTGTAAAAGCTTCTTTTGAATATGAAATATATGATAAAGAAAGCAAAGAGCTTTGCACAACAGGGTTTTCTACACACTGTTTTCTTGACGAAAAAATGAGACCTGTAAACATAAAAAAGAAATTTCCTGAAATTTATGATATATTTAATGCAACCAAATAAAAAAAGTGTTGTCTTTATTAATGAAATATTAAATTTTAATATTGATATTTTTGACATAAGTAAAAAAATATGATAAAATAAAGCGATATTTTTCATAGTTTTGAAGTCAAAAAAATAATACGAAAAGGCAGGTATTTTTCATGGAAGAGTATGGAAAAATGGTGCAGCTTGTCATAACATCTGTGGCGATGGCATTAACCATGGGTTTTTGCTATCAATACTATATAAAGCTTGCACCGGCGGGACTTATTAAAGACGGAGTCCGCACCAGAAATAACGATAAGATAGGAATAATAATTCTTCTTGTCGTTGGTTTATTAACTAAAATGATAATATCCGGTATGTTTAAGGGGTTTGAGGTAGATATGAACTGCTTTAAAGCATGGGGAAACCGGATGATTGATGTTGGAGCTAAGAATTTTTACAGCAAAGATACATTCTCAGATTATCCACCGGGATATCTGTATGTATTAGGGATACTTTCGTGGATTTGTAAAGCATTTAAAATCGGCTGGAATGTTGACAGTGCCGCGGTTGACTGGACAAGCGCTGCTACAGATGTAGTATTCAAACTTCCGGCATGCATATGTGATGTTGCAGCGGGTTATTTTATTTATAAGATTGCAAGAAGAAAACTCCCAAACAGCACAAGTCTGTTCTGTGCAGCATTATACATTTTCAACCCGGCAGTTATGATTGATTCTGCTGTATGGGGACAGGTTGATTCTATTTATGTATTTTTCCTCGTTCTTATGATGTACTTCATCATTGAGAAAAAACTTCCAAGTGCTTATATTGTATTTGGAATAGGAATAATTGTAAAACCACAGATGACTTTCTTTACGCCGATACTTATATGGGCAATTATAGAACAGGTATTTTTGAATGATTTTTCAAAGAAAAAATTTATAGAAAATCTCTCATGGGGAATAGGTGCAATAGCAATTATGTTTTTATTTGCACTTCCGTTTGGATTGTCAAAGGTTATTCCTCAGTTTGTTGATACTGTATCTTCTTATCCATATGCCAGCGTTAATGCGTATAATTTCTGGACAATGATAGGCAGAAACTGGGCTTCACAGACAGATAAGCTGTTCTTTTTAAAGGCAAGCGTGTGGGGAACAATTGCAATCATAACAATGGTTATCCTTACATTTTATCTGTTCCATAAGACGAAAGAAGATTCTTCAAGATATTATATTTTTGCGGCATTTTTAATGTCAGGAGTATTTTTATTCTCAGTGCGTATGCATGAGAGATATATGTATCCTGTTATGGTTTTACTTTTATTTGCATTTGCACTTAAGCCTGTAAAAGAAATAATGTATGCATATATCGGCTTTTCAATTGTGCAGCTTTTAAATGTTGGACATGTTTTATATTATTATGATGCAAATAATTTCAGCCAGAGGGCTATGGTTCCTATGCTTATTGGTGCCGGTACATTGGGAATGTTTATATATCTTGTTTATACCATTAAAAAATGGTATCTTGCACCGGCAGAACAAAGAGAAGCTGTCTTTGAAAAGAGAAATGAACTTATTAAAGAACAGATTGAAAATCCTGATTTAGATGTGACACTTGAAGATGGAGAAATTAAGAAAGAACCTAAGAAGAAATTCTTTGGTACAACTATACTTAAGTCTTCAGAACCTTTAAAAATGTTAAAAATAGACTGGATTGTAATGCTTGTCATTGTCATTGTGTACGGTGCGATAGCACTTTATGATTTGGGTGAGAGAAACACTCCAAATACTGAATATTATGACCCAGAATGGTATTCTACGGTTGTAATGGATTTGGGACAGCCTGCTAACATTTCAAAAGTTGCATATTATCTTGGAAATAATGAAAATCGTGCAATAGTGCTTGAAGGCTCTAATACAGGTGAAGATGGTTCATGGTATCAGATATCATCGTTTAATATGGAAAGTGTATTGTGCTGGGGTGAACATGACATAACTAGCTCCACAAGATATTTAAAACTTACTTGTAACAGTGATATATTATCTTTATTTGAACTTGTTTTAATAGATGATGACGGTAATATCGTTACACCTGTCAATGCAGATGATTACCCGAATCTGTTTGATGAGTCAGATAAATATGATGAAAAAGATTTCAGAAACGGAACATATTTTGATGAAGTTTATCATGCAAGAACAGCATATGAATATATTAAGGGAAGATATTCATACGAAAATACCCACCCACCGCTTGGAAAAGCTTTTATAGCACTCGGAATGCTTATATTTGGTGTATCTCCATTTGGCTGGCGTATTATGGGTACATTGTTTGGTATCGCGATGCTTCCTGTTTTATATCTGTTTGCAAAGAAAATGTTTAAGAAAACATGGATGGCGGGAATTGCGACTACATTGTTTGCATTTGACTTTATGCATTTTACGCAGACAAGAATTGCAACAATTGATGTGTTCGTAACATTCTTTGTCATACTGATGTATTTCTTTATGTACTGTTATATTAAGAGAAGTTTTTACGACAGACCGATTGCAAAGACATTTGTCGTTCTTGCAGCGTCCGGTGTTGCAATGGGATTTGGTGTTGCAAGTAAGTGGACAGGCGCATATGCAGGTGCAGGACTTGGTGTTATTTTCTTTATTGATTTATACAGAAGATACAGAGAGTACAAGTTTGCAAAATCAGATATTGATGGAACTACTAATGGAATTTCACACAGACTTGTTGTTGAAAAATTCCCGAGATATACATTTAATACACTTATAATATGCCTGATATTCTTTGTATTTGTGCCGGCAATTATTTATACACTTTCATATTTACCATTTAATGATTTGTCGGGTGAGGGTCTTGTCGCAAGAATGTTAAGAAATCAGCAGACAATGTTTAACTACCATTCAAACTTAAATGCTACACACCCATATTCATCAAACTGGTATCAGTGGCCGTTTATCTGGAAACCAATGTTTTATTATTCAAAACAGATATCAGATACAGTAGGCGCAGGTATTTCAGCATTTGGTAATCCTCTTGTATGGTATGCGGGTATTCCTGCTGCAATTTATATGATTTATCTTATGATAGCCAAAAAAGACAGAAATGCAATGTTCTTATTCTTAGGTTATCTTGCACAGTATTTACCGTGGATGCTTGTAACAAGATGTGTATTCATCTATCATTATTTCCCAAGTGTTCCATTTGTAGTTATGATGGTAGGATATTCTATTTATAAGATTGTCGGTGACAATAAGCAGAGAAGAAAATGGGCATACATTTATGTTGCAGCGGCAGTATTATTGTTTGCAATGTTCTATCCTGTATTGTCAGGACATAATGTTTCATATGATTTTGTGAACACATGGCTGAAATGGTTCGATAAATGGGTGCTTGTTTTGTAAGAAATGTACAATTTTGAATAATTTGTCGTCACAACTTGCAAAAATGATTCATATATAGTAAAATAATCATTGTTTTATACGAAAATATGAATTATAAAGGCGGTGTGATTTCATTATGTCATTAGAATTATCAGCTAAGGCAAAAATGGTAAAACCTTCATCAACACTTGCTATCACAGCAAAGGCGAAGGAATTAAAGAGTAATGGAGTAGATGTGGTAGGATTCGGAGCAGGTGAACCTGATTTTAATACTCCGGGTAATATCAACCAGGTTGCAATAGATGCAATTAATAGTGGATTTACAAAGTACACTCCTGCATCAGGAACAGTAGAACTTAAAAAAGCTGTTTCTAAAAAATTTAAGGAGTTTAACGGACTTGATTATGATATAGACCAGATTGTTATCAGTAATGGTGGAAAGCATTCTCTTACAAATGTATTTTCTGTATTATTAAATCCTGGTGATGAGGTTATTATTCCGGCACCATACTGGCTCAGTTATCCTGAGATAGTTAAGCTTGCAGGTGGTGTTCCGGTATTCATCAGAGGAGAAAAAGAACAGGGCTATAAAGTATCTGCAAAACAGATTGAAGATGCAATCACAGATAAGACAAAAGCTTTGGTTTTAAATACTCCTAGTAATCCTACAGGAATGATATACACTAAGGAAGAGCTTCAGGCTATTGCTGATGTTGTAGTAAAAAATGATATTTATGTTGTATCAGATGAAATGTATGAAGCATTGATTTATGGTGATGAAAAGCATGTAAGTATTGCATCATTAGGAAAAGAAATTTATGACAGAACAATTACATGCAGCGGTATGTCAAAAAGCTATGCTATGACAGGCTGGAGAATCGGTTATACGGGATCTTCAAAAGAAATTGCCAAACTTATGAGCAGTGTACAGAGTCATCAGACATCTAATCCAAATTCAATTGCACAGAAGGCTGCAACAGAAGGCCTTTCAGGTTCACAGGCTGAACCGGAGGCAATGAAAGAAGAATTTGCAAAGAGAAGGCAGTATATGTATGACAGAATCTGTAAGATGCCATATATCTCATGTCTTGAACCAAAGGGTGCTTTCTATGTATTTATAGACTGTTCTGCATTAGAAGGAAAGCAGTATAAGGGTGCTAAGTTATCAGATGCAGCTGCAATTGCAAAAATTTTACTCGAAGAGTATTTTGTTGCAGTAGTACCTTGTGCAGACTTTGGATTCCCTGACCATATCAGACTTTCATATGCTATATCAATTGAGGAAATCAAAAAAGGACTTGACAGAATTGAAGAGTTCCTTAATGCACTATAAAAAATTATCTGTTGCATAATTAAAACGACTGGAGAACATTTGCTTTTCCGGTCGTTTTTGCTTAATGGCTGATGCAGTAAAAAATATACGAAAGGGGTAGTTTATGAAAGGTAACGCTAAAAAAATAAATGTTATTTTTTCTAAATCAAATATAGTAATATTGTGCTCATTTTTACTGCCTGTGTTATTATTACATTATGCATTTTATAAGATGGGATTTTATCCGTTTGGAGAAAAAACGGTACTTATAATGGATTTAAAAGGAGAGTATCTGGAATATTTTGCATCGCTTAGATATATTTTTAAAGATAATTCTATTTTTTATTCATGGTCGCGCTCGATGGGGGGCGAAATGCTCGGACTTATTGGTTTCTATATAGCGAGTCCGTTATCTTTTATAACACTGTTATTTCCTGTAAGTGAACTTCCGGCAGCAATGTATTGGCTTACAATACTTAAGACTGGATTGTGTGGGCTTACACTTGCGATATTCCTCGAATTTGGTTTTGATAAGAGAAAAGGAAATATTGCAGTTATTGCATTTGCAACATTTTATGCACTTATGTCATACAATATCGCTTACGGAATGTGTCTTATGTGGCTTGACGGCGTAATTTTTCTGCCGCTCGTTCTTCTCGGGGTTGAGAAAATTTTTGAGGGCAGGAAAGGTTTGCTGTACATGTTATCTATCACAGGATTATTTATCTGTAATTATTATACAGCTTATATGGCGGGAATTTTTACTGCAATGTATTTTGTTGTAAAATTGATTTCAGTAATTAAATTTAATAAAGAGGAAATAAAGCAGTCTCTTTTAAATGCACTCAGGCTTATTGGAAGATTTGCATTTAATACAATTCTTGCGGCCGGAATTTCAATGCCGCTTATACTGCCAGTTGCAAAAGATTTGCTGAGTGGTAAATTACAGCATGATAACTATTGTCCTACAGATATAGTACATAATTTTGAATTCTTTGATGTTTTCAAAAAACTTTTGCCTGGACAATATGACTCGATAACAAATACAGGTGCGCTTCCGTCAATTTATTGCGGTGTGATAGTGGCTGTTTTAGCTTTGCTTTTCATATTTGCACGAAATATTAATTTAAGGGAAAAAGTCGGACATTATGTCATAGCGGTAATTTTGTTAATCAGTTTCTGGAGTTTTAAAATTGATGTGATGTGGCATGGTTTTCAGTATCCTAACTGGTTTCCATACAGATATGCGTTCCTGTTCAGCGCGGTTCTTGTTATAATGGCATCAAGATTAGTATTAAGCTATACAATAAAATGGAATAAGACATTAAATTATGCTGCAGGAGCATTTTTGATTGTATATGCATGTATTGAAACACCGCAAAATGCAGTTAAAGTGTGTGAAGGGCTTGATAATCAGTTTAGTTATGGAACAATGGAAGAATATACCGCATTTCTGGAAAAAACAGCCCCGCTTGTAGAAGAAACACAGAATACTGATGATGGCTTTTACAGAATGGAAAAAGATTACGAATATTCTAAAAATGATGCTATGCTTTTAGGTTATAACGGAATGACTCATTATTCATCAACATTTAATGAAAAAGTAAATACTTTTACTAAAAATCTTGGGTTTGCACAGACTTATCAGTGGAATTCAGGATACGGTTCAACGCTTCTGACAGACAGTCTCTTTAACATAAAATATAAAATGCTTGAAAAAACGCCGCCTTCTTTACTTGAATTAAAGAAGCAGGGAAATGGTGCAAATCTGTATGAAAATACCAATGTGCTCTCAATAGGTTATATGGCGGATAGTGGTATTATCAATAAGGAATTTGAGCCTGGTACGAGTTATTTTGAAAATCAGGAGAAATTTATTGATGATTTGTCAGGTTATTACACAAATTGTTTTAACATGCTTAATGTCGATAAACAGGTTGTGAATAATGGTTTTTATCTTGACTTTACCGCACAGTCACAAAATCCTGTTTATCTCAATATGAAAGGCTCAGGCTGGGCTGGTGTTTATGTAGATGGCAGCTTTGTCGGAAACTATTTCAGCAGCGAGACAACATGTAATCTTTACCTGGGAGAATTCAGTATCGGAGAGCAGGTAAGTGTTTATGTAGAGACATCAGTACAGTCATATGATGAAATGGTGTATGAACTTAATACCGGCAATATGAAAGAAGCTGTGTCAGCACTTGCAGAAGGAAATTTAAATGTCACAGAGCACAAGATGGGTTCAATTAAAGGTACGGTAAAGGCAAAAGAAAATCAGGCATTATTTACATCTATACCTTATTCAAAAGGTTTCCGAATAAAGGTCGATGGTGTAAGTGTTCTTCCTGAAAAATACGCAGATACATTTATTGTAATCCCGCTTGAAGAAGGAGAACATGAAATTGAATTCAGTTATATATCTCCGGGCTTTTTAGAAGGTGTCTGTGTGGCAATGTTATCTGTAATTATTTTATTGCTTTATTATCAAAATGAATTCTGGAAAACAGTCATATT
>CAJJNI010000101.1 GCA_905193085.1 uncultured Lachnospiraceae bacterium
TCTTTTGCTGGGTTCAATGAAAAATGCCTCCTTAATAAATTTAGATTACATATAAACGGTAATATTTGTACCCTGTAGGGGGAAATAAATACTACCGCTGAATATGAACACTATATAGTTTAAATTGTATGGCTTATAATATTCATACTTTATAGTAAAGTGTGATGTATTCAAAAGGAAAAGGATATTTACAACAATTAAAAAATAAATTATACTATAGGATATAATGAAATATTCTATAGGGAAAAAGAACGGTTTTATAAATTAAAAGATAAACAGAAATGAGGAGTCATGAAAAGATGAGTGCAATGATGTATGAAGATTTTAAATACAGGGCAGAGAATGTAGTGAAATTAAATAAAGATAAGACAGCAATGAGATATCTGCTGGAAAATAAAAAGGGAGATGATAATGGGGCAGATATTATAAGTTTTTCTTTTGGTGAAATATTTGAAAAAATGCAGAATACAGCAGAAATTTTAAGGGAGTGCGGCGTAAAGCCGGGAGACAGAGCGGCAATTATTGCACCACATTCGCCGTATGCTGTTATTGCCGGATTGTCACTGGCATATGCAAATGTTACGGCTGTACTTATAGACGCATCATTACCTGACGATGAAATTATAAAACTTCTTGAATTTTCTGATGTAAGATGTATATTTACAACTGCAAAAATATTTGAAATATTACCGGAGCACATATATGATGAGATGCCATGTTTTGAGCTTGGAAAAAATCACGATATAAGCCAGATGTTTAAGAAAAGCGTACGATATGTAAGTGTATGTGACACACAGGACAGAGAATGTGATGTAGTTTCAATTATTTTTTCATCAGGAACAACAGACAGAATGAAAGGAATTAAAATGACTTATCATTCACTTATCAGAGTCAGGGAAATTATAGATGAAATATCAGGCAATAAAATTTCTGAATATAAATCATATCTTCTTGTACTTCCGTTTAATCATCTGGCAGGGTATTCTGGTGGGATAGCCTATTTTTTAAGTGGCTGTGAACTTGATTTTATAGAAAATGTAAATGCATCAAAACTTGCAGACGGATTAAAGAAATTTGAACCGTATTTCTTTGTAATGATTCCGAAAGTGTATGAAGTTATGGAGCAGAAAATATGCACTTCAATTCATGAAAAAGGAAGAGTATTTGAAATCGTATTTAATGGTCTGATGAAATTTTCTGGTTTTATGCGAAAAAGATTCGGTGTCAATACAGGAAGAAGGTTATTTAAAAATATTACGGCATCTGTATTTGGAAAAAATATAAAAGGTATAGGAACCGGAGCATCTCCATGTAAATCTTCAACTACAGAGTTTTTTCTTAATCTCGGGCTCATATGGTATAATTTTTACGCATCAACAGAGACAAATATTCCGATAACCGCAACAGGTATATATGATAATTATCCTGTAGGAACGGTGGGAAATGTAAACCAGAATAAAGGAATCGAAGTAAAGATTTCAAATCCGGACAAAAATGGAATCGGAGAAGTCATGGTAAAAACAGACCTCATTATGAAAGGATACTTCAGACAGCCGCAGCTCACAGAGAAGGCTTTTGACAATGGCTGGTTTAAAACAGGTGATTATGGATACATAAATAAAGCAGGTTATCTGTATCTTACAGGAAGAATGAAGGAAAGTATAGTTCTTGCAAGTGGAAAAAAAGTATCTCCTACAGATGTAGATGATTATTATATGAATTATGTAAACGACACTCTGATAGCATCATGTGGTTTAAAATGTGAAGATGAATATGATGAAATTCATATGTATGTTCAAATAGATGGAAAAACAGGGTTACAGTGTGAACAAATCCGGGAAAACCTTATGTCACAGTCGAAAGTGGCACCACAGATGTATAAGCTTTCAAAGGTACATTTCATTGAGAAAATTCCACTTACAACAGTTGGAAAAGTAAAGAGGTTTATGCTCAGTAAATGCAAAGAGATTTTGTCTGATGAACCTAAGACAGACCATAATTTAAAAATTACAGAACAAAACGAAAATCAGATGCATGACATAAGTGCAGACCGGGACGGTATAATTAAAATAATAAAAAAATTAAGTCCGGAAAGCAGAGATATAACAGAAAATATGAGGCTGGTTGAGGATTTGGGGCTTGATTCACTTGGAATGTTTGAGTTAGCATCATCTGTTGAATGTATATTTAATATTGATATATCAGAAAAATTACAAAGTATAGTTACGGTAGGGGATTTAATAAAAATAATATTTGCAAATAACAGTGACATAAAGATAGAGGAGATGAAGTTGCTTCCTGCTCAAAAAAGCCAGAAAGAAATAAAAAAATTAAAAAGATGGTTGAATATTATATCATTTCCTTATAGGATGGAGGTTATTGGTTTAGAAAACATAAATTTAAATGATAATGTGATAATATGTTCAAACCATGCCAGTTTTTTAGATGGAGTATGGATTTTAAAAGCAATGGAAAAAAATATTGATTTAACAAAAATAGCAGGTCTTGCAGCATATGAAAGGCAAAATGGTTTATTGTCAAATAAATTATTTAAAATTCTGGGTCAAATACCTGTAGATAGAAGTGGAAATACAGTTCCAGCAATGAATATGGCGAAAAACTGTCTTTTGCAAGGATATAATATGGTTATTTTTCCAGAAGGAGCACGTTCTAGAGATGGAAGTATGCTTGAATTTAAAAAAGGGACGGCAAGATTGGCAATAGATACAAATAAATCAATATTACCAATTCGTATGGAAGGAACATTTGAAATTTTCCCAAGACATAAGAAATATCCGTCGATTTTTGATTGGAAACATTTTAGACGGTATAAGATTAAAATTATATTTGGAAAGGCAATTGAACCGAAAGGATATACGGTAAATGAATTGACAAAAAAGTTATATAATACAATTGAACACATGAGAACTATGTAAGGAGGCAGATTATAAATATATGAAAATAGGAATAGATGTAGATGGTGTTCTTGTTGATATGGAAGGTTATCAGAAAAAATACGGACAAATTTATTTTAAAAAGATGTTTAAAAAAGAAATTGTTAATCCGGCAGCGTATGACATAGAGCAGATGTTTGAGTGTACGCACGAGGAAAGGGAAAAATTCTGGATAAAGTATATATGGGCATATTGTCTGACTCAGCCTGTTATAAAAGACGCACCACAGATAATTGAAAAGCTTCACAATGACGGTCACACACTTGTTATTATAACAGGAAGAGTGCATACAACAGAGAAAGGCATAACAGGAAAACTATTCCGGCAGATGTTAAGACACTGGCTTAAAAAAAATCGCATACAATATGATAAAATAATATTCTGTTCAGAAAAAGAAAGTTCAACAGACAAATTAAAAATATGTATGCATGAAAAAATAGACATAATGATAGATGACAAACCCGAAAACCTGCTGGCTTTAAAAGACCAGCTAAAAGTTATATGTTATCCTGCTGTATGGAATGAAAAACTGCATGATGAAAATATAATAAAAGTAAGCGGGTGGAAAGATGTATATAAGAAAATTGAGGAGATTGAGAAAGGGAGTTGAGGAGCAAAAGTAAAAATTGATTTAAATAAAATTATGAGAAGTAATACATAGTAAAAAACACAGCTTAGAGCCCTGGGGGGTTGTGGCTGTGTTTTTTAATGTGAACAACGAGTAAAAGCAGCCCTTACGAATAAGGGCTGTCTTTGTTTTAATCGTGCAGATTCAAATTTTTTAATGCTCTGAGTTGATCCCGCTTTGCATAAATTACATTCAGAATATACACCTTGCTGGATGTATCATCTGGTCTGTAGTAGATATAAAAGTTTTTGACGATGATTTTACGCACACCTCTGGAATGCCAGGGTTCTTGTTCAACTGGAGCGATACTGGAAGCCATGTATGTCAGTTTCTGTATCTCATTGCGAATGGCACGAATATAATTCAGTGCTACATCCGGGGCTGACAAGATGTATGCGATGTAGTCTCTGATCTCAAAAAGGTCGGCTTCTGCATCCGGTGTAATGATGATTTTATAGGAGTCCACTTATTTAAGACCCCTTTCCAAATCGTCAAATACCTCGCTCATTGGTCTGCCCTTACCGGCAATCGCCTGTGTGTAGCTGTGCTGAAGTTTTGCATCGAGTTCAGCATCAGACATTGCATCAATTGTTCTTGGATCTGATGGAATCGTCAGAGAGAAAGGAACGCCATGATGATAAATAATCTGACGGTAAAGGGAATTGATTACAACAGAAACAGGAACACCGAGCTTCTGCAGGATGTCTTCTGCTTCGAGCTTTATATTATTTTCAACGCGGGCACTTACGGTTGAATCTTTCATATCAAACACCTCCTCGATTATATTGTAATTCATTATCTTGCAGATTGCAAGACATATTATATGAGCTGAGCGTGAATTTTATACCTTGGTGGGGCAGTCTAATCTAATCTTTGTGGCTGAAAGAGCGTAAGTCTGAGAAGCTGTTTGAAAAGCTTCACAATGACGGTCACACACTAGTATAACGATTTTAAATTAACTACACCATATCACTTGTCTATTTTCCCGATAGCACACATCAAAAATCCTCAGCGTAGCCCGCTACGCCTACGTTTTTTGACATGCACTCTCAGAAAAATATCCTATGTGAATGGTATAGTTATTTAGAAATCGTTATACTAGACAAATTAAAAATATGCATGCATGAAAAAATAGACATAATGATAGATGACAAACCCGAAAATTTACTCGCCTTAAAAGACAAAATTAAAGTGATATGTTATCCGGCTATATGGAATGAGAAAGTTGATGACGAAAATATAATAAGAGTAAGCGGGTGGAAAGAAATATATAAGAAGGTTGGCGAAATACAGAAAGAAAATTAAGGAAAAGTAAATGTTGATTTAAATAAAAATATGAGAAATAATACATAGTAAAAAAACACAGCTTAGAGCCCTGGGGGCTTGTGGCTGTGTTTTTCATTGGGATGTGAAGAATGGAAATTAGTTGGAAAAAATAAATTGAATATTTACAATAAATTTATACTATGATAAACTATTCTATAAAGTAAAACTATCTACACTATAGAATAGATATGCATGAATTTTAGAGGAGACAAAATGGTTTCATATAGTTTATTTAGCGATAAAGGTAATAGAGATAATAATGAAGATTATGTTGGTAATGGAAGCAATGGAGAAATGCAATGTTTTATTTTGGCTGATGGACTTGGTGGTCATGGTCGTGGTGAAGTAGCATCACAACTCGTTGTTGAGGAAGGAATAAATCTTTTAAGTAAATATAATGATTTAGAAAGATATGTAAGTAAAGCATTTGAAATTGCACAGGAGAAACTTTTAAAATATCAGAATTTGCAACATGCCAAAAATGAAATGAAGTCAACAGAAGTAATTTTGGCCTTAAACGGGCAGCAGGCTGTTTGGGGACATGTAGGTGATTCAAGATTATATGTTTTTAAAGGACATAAAGTAAAAAAGCGTACGATGGACCATAGCTATGTTCAAAATTTATGTAGAGCGGGCCGAATTAAAGAAAAAGATATTCGAAATCATCCGGATAGAAATGTTGTGTTAAGAGTAATGGGAATTCAATGGGATAAGCCGGCTTACGAAATGGCTGATTCTATAAAATTAAAGAAAAATATGTCATTTTTATTATGTACTGACGGATTTTGGGAATTAATATTAGAAAAAGATATGGAGAAATGTTTGAAAATGGCTAATAATCCTGAAGAATGGATTGCTTTGATGAAAACTATTATTGTTAATAATGGCAAAAATGTAAATATGGACAATTATTCCGCAATTGCAGTGTGGGTGAGATAAGTATGAAAACGATTATTAATGGAAAGTCAGTTATTGGTGATAGAGAATACCAGCAGGATGAATATTATTTTAATGCCGATAAAGGGCAGGCGGTTGTATGTGACGGAATGGGTGGAATGAAAAATGGAGAAGCCGCGAGTAAGTGTGCATTAAGACATACCATCAGATTTTTTGAAAGAAATGAATACACCGAGAATAGCATATCAAAAAACTTACGACAGCTTGCAGAAAATATTAATAAAGAAATTTGTAATTTAACAGATGAAAATGGTAAGAAAATAAACAGTGGTACAACAATAGTTTTGACAGTTATTTTTGAAAACAGACTGTATATGATGGCTATTGGCGATAGCAGGATTTATTTGATACGAAATAAAGAAATTTACATTATGACAAGAGAACATAATTATAAGCTGCAATTAGATGAAAAATTAAGAAGAAATTTGATAGATGAGAGAGAATATAATGCCAATATTGAATGTGGGGAAATTTTAATAAGTTATCTTGGTGTTCCAAAACTTCAATTAGTTGATGTCAGCTTAGAACCATTTGAAATGAAAAACGAAGATATTGTAATTTTATGCAGTGATGGTCTTTATAAATCTTTAGATAATGAACAGATATTAGCGGTTGTCTTAGAAAATTATTATGATTTAGAAATGTGTGCAACTGAATTGTTGGATACGGCTAAGAGATTAAGCAGAAAGCAATTAGATAATACAACAGCAATTCTAATAAAATACGAAGAATAGGTGGAGAAGATTTTAATGAGATGTCTTAAATGTATGAAAGAGTATGGGAGTAATGAAAATATATGTCCATATTGTGGATTTGAACAGAATTCAGCTCCAAAGGAACCGTATCATTTATATCCGGGAACAGTGCTAAAACAGAGATATCAAATTGGTACGGTACTCGGATTTGGTGGATTTGGTGTTGTTTATAAAGCCTGGGATAGTCTGTTGAATTGTGTTGTTGCTATAAAGGAATATTTCCCAACAGCGACAGCAAGTCGTCTGCCTAATAAAAAAATAGTTAAGGTTTCATCAAATAAAAAATACTATGAAGAGTTTCAATTGGGAAAAATTAGATTCCTTGAAGAAGCAAGGATTATGGCAAAGTTTGCTGAACATCCTAATATAGTTAAAATATTTGATTTTTTTGAGGAAAATAATACAGGTTACATTGTAATGGAATTTTTGGACGGTCTGAATATAGGAGAATATTTAAAAAATGAAGGTCGTCCATTAGATATAGAAGATGCAATTAGTATTATGGAAGCTGTTTGTGATATTTTGCATGTTATACATCAGGCAGGAATTTTACATAGAGATATAGCACCTGACAATATTTTCCTTTGTGTTGGAGGAAAAATAAAATTATTGGATTTAGGTGCGGCAAGAATACCAAATGTAGATGCAAATCTGACACGTATTTTAAAACCGGGTTATGCACCACCGGAACAATATTCTAATGATGAAAATCAGGGGATTTGGACAGATGTGTATGCGCTTGGAGCAACATTATACAGAATGGTTACAGGTAAAGTGCCTGAAGAATCTACGAATAGAAAAATATCGGATATTTTAATAAAACCAAGAGCTTTGAATAAAGATATACCAGAATATTTGGAAAAGGTTATTTTAAGAGCAATGTCAATGATACCGCAGATGAGATATCAAAGTGTAATGGAATTTAAAAATGCCTTAAGAGATGAAAAAGGTGCTATGAATGATGTTGAATTATTGAAAAAAAAGAAAAAAATCAGATTAGTTACCATCATATGTGTTGTTATGTTGATTGCCGGTGGAAGTATAGTTGCTTTTGTTAATTTTTCCATAAAAAAGAAGACCGCAGAATTGCCGCAAGCCACGGTATCAATATGGATAGAACAGGAAGATAATAAAAATTCAGATAATATGGACAGTATATTGGAAGAGTTTAATGAAAATTATGGAGACCATGTCAAAGTAGAAGTTAAAGAATTTAATGAAGATGAATATGAAAAAGTTGTCAGTGAGGCTGTTGAAACTAATTCATTACCTACTTTGTTTTATTCTAAAGATGTGAACGAAATGTATTCTGAATATGCAGAAAATATTTCAGATATTAATTTTGATGCAAAATTATTATTTGAAGACGATGTTAAATCATGTATAAAAAATAAGAATGCATTTCCTATGGGATTTGACATGTATGTTGTGTATGTGAATACAGATATGTCAGATAAAAAAATAGATATCGAAAAAATTATAGAAGATAATTCTAATTATGATTTGGATAAATTTAATAATGAAGAAAGTGCATTTTATGTTGGAAGTACAGAAAATTATTATGAGATACTTCAAAATACAAAAATAGCAAAGTATGTAAAAATATATGATACAGAAAATGATTTTTTGTATTTTACTGATTATTGGTATGTAAATAAACAGGCTTCTAGTGATGAAATTATTTGTGCAAAAGCAATTCTTTCTTATTTGATTGAAGAAAATTGTCAGAGATTATTTTTTACAGTTGATAGTACAAGATTAAGCGATTCAATTCCATTCACCA